>JAZFVR010000214.1:0-3578 GCA_036447835.1 Alphaproteobacteria bacterium
CCAAGAAGAACCCGCGGAATACGACCGAGAAGCTCAAGTTCCGCAAGTACGACCCGGTCGTGCGCAAGCACGTCGAGTTCAAGGAAACCAAGCTCAAGTAAGGACAGAGGCCCCGCCGCCCTTGCGACGGCGCGCCTCGGCGCGTCATTGGGCGGTGGCGATCACCCGGTTGCGGCCGCCCCGCTTGGCAGCGTAGAGCGCATCGTCGGCGCGCTTGAGAAGGCTCTCGGGGGTGTCGTCGTCGCCCAGCATTCCGGCGACGCCGATGCTCACGGTGACCGCCAGGCCGCCCTCGACGGGAGTCGTCCCGAACGGCGCCGAGGCGACCTCGCGCCTGAGCCGCGCGGTGACCAATTGCGCGGCCTCGACGGTGGTTTCCGGCATCACGATGACGAACTCCTCGCCGCCCAGCCGCGCCACCAGGTCGGTGGCGCGGCTGAACTGGTCGAGACGGTGGGCGATCTCGCGCAGCACCTCGTCGCCTACGGCGTGGCCGTGGCGGTCGTTGACGTCCTTGAAGTGGTCGACGTCGATCATCGCGATGGCAAGCGGCTTGTCCTCTTCGACCACGCGCTCGAGCAAGCTGCCGAGATGCGACGTGAGGTAGAGGCGGTTGTACAGACCGGTGAGGGTGTCGGTGACGGCAAGCGATATCGAGCGATGGTACGTGGTGCGCAGAATATCCTGGTAACGCTTGTGGCGCACCTGGTTGCGCGTGCGGGCGATCAGTTCGTTGGAATCGATGGGCTTGTAAAGATAGTCACTCACTCCGAGGTCGAGGGCCTTGGCGAGTTTGGTCGTCGCGTTCTCGGCGATGAGCACGAGGAGCGGCAGGTTGCGGGTGACATCGCGACTGCGCAGCTGCGAGCACAGCCGCAGCCCGTCCGAGTCCTTGAGTTCGACGCTGATGATGATGAGGTCGAACGGCTCGATGCTCGCTGTCCTGAGCGCCGTCTCGGTGTCGTTCATGTGCACGACCTCGTGCTCGCGTGACAGCACCTCGCGCACGAGCTTGGCGTCACCGGGCAGATCCTCGATCAGGAGGATCCGCGCCTTCGACTCGTTGGCGGCCGCACCGCCGTCTTCGGTAAGTCCCAGCTGCTGGCTCGTTTGGTCGCGCAGGCGCAGCTCGTCGAGCGACAGCTTGATACGCAGCAATGAGCGTAGGCGCGCGAACAGGGCGTTTTCGTTGATCGGCTTGGTGAGAAAGTCGTCGGCGCCCGCCTCGAGCCCGCGCACCCGGTCGCGCGCTTCGCTGAGAGCCGTGATCACGATGACGGGTATGTGCACGAGGCTGGGGTCGGCCTTCATCTGACGGCACACCTCGAAGCCGTCCATGCCCGGCATCATGATGTCGAGGAGAACGATGTCGGGTTTCTCCTCGCGCATCGCCGCGAGGGCGCTGGCACCGTCGGTGGCCGAGATCACCTCGTAGTACTCGCTCGAAAGCTTGGCCTCGAGGACCTTTACGTTAAGCGGCTGGTCATCGACGACCAAGACTCGGGCGGACATCGCTCACCTAATTGACGAAGCGTTTCACCGTGTCGATGAACTGGGTGACGGAGATCGGCTTCGCGATATACGCTTCGCAGCCGCCTTCGCGAATCTTCTCCTCGTCACCCTTCATGGCGAACGCCGTGACCGCCACGATCGGGATCGACTTGATGTCGTCGTCGTCCTTGATCCAGCGCGTGACCTCGAGCCCCGACACTTCGGGCAGCTGGATATCCATGATGATCAGGTCGGGGTGATGGTCACGGGCGAGTTGCAGCGCCTCCTCGCCGTTCTTGGTTTGCAGCGTCGCGAAGCCGTGCGCCTCGAGGAGGTCGCGAAACAGCTTCATGTTGAGCTCGTTGTCTTCAACGATTAGTACGGTCTTGTTCATCGCCCAACCTTCGCTTGCCGTGCCTAAGGGGGTGACGGAGCGTCCGTACCGCCAATGGACCGAACCCTAACGGTACAATGAATAAGGTTACTTTATCATTACCAATTTGTGCAAAAACGCTCGCAACTATAGAGTGTTGCCGCCTTCCGGACACGCCCGAAACGACGGTTGGCGCCCGATTGCGGCGCCGGTGACGGCACGACGGCAATCGCGGGTTAACCTGGCGTTGTCTGGATTTTCGGGAGAGAGCGTGTGAGCGAGACGGAACTCAACGACGACGTCGCGAACCAGATCGCCGCGGTGCCGATTCGGCGCGACCGGCCTCTCATCGTGAGCGATGCCGACGAGGTCCTGGTACATTTCATGGCCGGTTTCGAAGACTTTCTCGCCAGCCGCGATCTCTATTTCACTTGGGAATCGTACCGGCTCAGCGGCAACATCCGGCGTCGGGACACCGACGACGCGCTCGAAGGCCCGGAAATCGGCGGCCTGATCGAAGCCTTCTTCGTCGAATACGTCGATGTCCTCACTCCGGTCGAGGGCGCCGCCGAGGCCTTGAGCGCGCTGTCGCAACGCGCCCAGATCGTCGTTCTCTCCAACGTGCCATTTGCGCAGCGCGACCGCCGCCGTCGCTGGCTCGCCCGCCACGGCATAGGCTATCCGCTGGTCGCCAATATCGGTGCCAAGGGCCCGGCGGTGCGCGAGCTTGCCGCGCGCACGGCCGCGCCGGCGTACTTCATCGACGACAGCCCCCGGAACCACCATACGGTGGCGCGCGATGCCGGCCACGTATGCCGCGTCCATTTCGTCGCCGACGCCCGCCTCGCCCGGCTCCTCGCCCCGGCGCCCGACAGCCACCACCGCGCCGACAACTGGCCCGCCGCGCGCGCGCTGATCGAGGCCGACCTCGCGGCGCAGGGGTATTGACCATGCGCATCGGCGTCGACCTCGGCGGCACCAAGATCGAGGCGATCGGGCTGGGCGGCCGGGGCGAGGTGCTCGCCCGCCGGCGCATGGCGACGCCGCGCGACGATTACGACGGCACCGTCGCCGCGATCGCCGGCCTCGTCGCCGGGATCGAACGCGAGGCCGGCGCGCGCGGCAGCGTCGGCGTCGGCATTCCGGGCGCCGAATCGCTCGCCACGGGCACCATCAAGAACGCCAACTCGGTGTGGTTGATCGGCCGGCCTTTCGCGCGCGATCTCGCCGCCGCCCTCGGCCGTCCCGTGCGCCTCGCCAACGACGCCAACTGCTTCGCCCTCTCGGAGGCGAGCGACGGTGCGGCAGCAGGCGCGAAGGTCGTTTTCGGCGTCATCCTCGGCACCGGCGTCGGTGGCGGCGTGATCGTCGACGGACGGGTGCTCGTCGGCGTCAACGCCATCGCCGGCGAATGGGGCCACAATCCGATTCCCTGGCCGGCCGACGACGAACGGCCGGGACCGCCGTGCTATTGCGGCAAGCGCGGCTGCATCGAGACGTTCGTTTCAGGGCCCGGGCTGGCGCGCGACCACCGCGCCGCCGGCGGCGACGATCTCGCCCCCTCCGAGATCGCCGCCCGCGCCGCCGCCGGTGACGGCGTCGCCGAGGCCGCCCTCGCCCGCTACGAGGACCGCCTGGCGCGTGCGCTGGCGACCGTGATCAACGTCGTCGACCCCGAGGCCATCGTCCTCGGCGGCGGCGTCTCGAACCTCGA
>JAZFVR010000215.1:0-2171 GCA_036447835.1 Alphaproteobacteria bacterium
ATCTACATCTCGGACGAGGTGGTCACCGGCTTCGGCCGCGTAGGCCACTTCTTCGCCTCCGAGCCGGTGTTCGACTTTTTGCCCGACATCATCACCTCGGCCAAGGGCATCACCTCGGGCTACCTGCCGCTCTCGGCGACCCTGCTCTCCGACGAGATGTACGAGGTGATCAGCGTGCCCCAGGCGAAGAACGCACTGTTCACCCACGGCTTCACCTACTCCGGGCACGCGGTTTCCTGCGCCGCCGGGCTCAAGAACATCGAGATCATGGAGCGCGAGGACATCTGCGGCCACGTGCGCGAGGTCGGCCCCTACTTCGAGCAGCGGCTCGACGAGCTGCGCGACCTGCCGATCGTCGGCGACGTGCGCGGAAAATGCTTGATGATGTGTGTCGAGAACGTCGCCAACAGGGAGACCAAGGAGCTTTTCGACCTCGACGTCAAGATCGGCGAACGCATCTCCCGGCACTGCCAGCAGCGCGGCGTGATCGTGCGCCCGGTGGGGCATCTCAACGTGATGTCGCCGCCGCTGATCCTCGAGCGCAATCACATCGACACCATCGTCGACGTGCTTCGCGAAAGCATCGTCGCGACCCAGGACGACCTCGTGCGCGAGGGGCTGTGGAACGGCTGAACGCAGGGCGCGGCGGCGCGGGCTCGCGCCCGCCGCGCCCATAGATTTCCCAACAAAATCAATTGTCTAACAATAATTTAACGCCCGCCGTCTAGGCTGCTCGACGGGTGCGGGGACCGACGGCGACCGCCGGCCCCCACGCCGCTCCGGGTCTGCCAACTGGGACGCCGCAACCGATGCGCCGAAAAGTCTCATCGCGTCTCTCCCGGCGCCGGTTCGTCGCCGGTGCGACGGCCGTCGCGGCCGCGCTGACCGCGGCGCCGTTGCGCGTCCGGGCTGGCGGGGAGGCGAGCGTCAGCGTCTACAACTGGGAAGCCTACATCGGCGAGCACACGCTCGACACCTTCAGCCGGCGGACGGGAATCGCCGTCGCGTACGACCTCTACGCCAACAACGAGGAGCTGTTCGCCAGGCTGCGGCACGGCAATCCGGGCTACGACGTGATCTTCCCGTCGGACTACATGGTCGAGACCATGATCTCGCTCAACATGCTGACGCCGCTCGACCACGGCAGCATTCCGAACCTGCGCCACATCGACCGCGACCCCAATTTCTCCGATCCGCCGTTCAACCGCAGGCTCCGCTTCGGCGTGCCCTACATGTGGGGCACCATGGGCATCGGCTACCGCAAGTCCGCGCTCGATCGCGCGCCCGACAGCTGGGCATGGATATTCGACGAGGCCAAGAGCGAGGCGTTCGAGGGCCGCATCGCGGTGCTCAACGACCGCCGCGTGATGATCGGCGTCGCGCTCAAGTACCTCGGCTACAGCATGAATTCGACCACCGCCCGGGAGATCGTCGAGGCCCGCGACCTCTTGATCCGGGCCAAGAAGAACATCAGGACCTTCGCCCCCGATTCGGGCCAGGACCTGTTGCTCGTCGGCGACGTCGACATCGCCGTCGAGTGGAACGGCGACATCGGCCGGGTGCAGGCGAACGACGGCGACATCGGCTATGCGGTGCCCAGGGAGGGCAGCATGCTGTGGATGGACAACGTCTGCATCCCCAGGAGCGCGCCGCACGCCCGCAACGCGCACGCCTTCATCAACCACCTGCTCGATCCCGCCGTCAACGCCGAGATCGCCAACTTCGTCCATTTCGCCACCGCGAACGCGACGGCGCGCGAGCGCATCAACCCCGCGGACCTCAACGACCCCGTCGTCTACGCCCCGCCGTGGCTGGTGGCCAGATGCGAGGCGCTCGCCGACGTGGGCGAGTACAGGCGCCTCTACGACGAAGCCTGGACCGCGATTCTGGCCGCTTAGGCCCCTAAGGCTCCGTACTCGTAAACGAGAGTTGCGTCAGCGGCGAGGCGCCGTTGTCGGCTTTAGAGCCAACACCGGTCGCAGATGCGCGCATTTGGGCACTTCCGCCTGTAGCCAGCAGCGGAAATTCGAGGGTTCGCCGTTGGACTCGGTTAGCCGCGTTCCCTAAACTGCCACCCACAACCAATACAATCCGGGGGAGGCTCCCGTGGTGCGGGAGGGCATTGAACGCAGGCTCGCCGCGATCCTGAGCGCGGATGTTGCCGGCTACAG
>JAZFVR010000216.1:0-3358 GCA_036447835.1 Alphaproteobacteria bacterium
GGGCCAGCGCCTTCGGCGGCGATGGCCAGCGGGTCGTCGTCCTCGATCGCCGGCGTCGACAGCAGCTCGACACAGTCCCATGACGCTTCGAGGGGGATGTTGTTGGGATCGAAGAAATAGATCGACCAGATGATGCCGTGGTCGACGACACCTTGCACCTCGACGCCCGCCGCCTCGAGCTTGTCCTTGAGCGCGAACAGCGCCTCCTTGCCGTCGACGGTGAAGGCGACGTGGTCGAAGCCGACCGGCTCGGCGGTCGGCGTGCCGTGGAACTTGCCGCGCTTCATCGGTCGCGCGATGTCGTATTCGAAGAACGCGACCTGGCCGCTGCCCATCTGGAAGAAATAGTGCCGGTAGCCGTCGTGGCCGATGCCGCTCACCAGCTCGAGGCCCAGAAGATCGCGGTAGAAGCGGATCGTCGCGGGCATGTCGCCCGTGATGAACGCGAGATGGTTGATGCCCCGGATCAGCATTGCGGCCTCCGTCGTTGCGGTTGGCGCGGAACCTAGCACATCTTGCGCTTCGTTTGACGCACCAGATGCCCCCCTCACCCGTCCCTCTCCCCCCCGCGGGGCGAGAAGATTGCACAGGCTTGGCGAGGCCCGAGGCCGGGCCCTGGCCGGAGCTGGATGAGGGGGGCGATTCGATCCGGTCGGGCAATGCTCTGGCACCGGACCGGGACGCAGCGCACCCCTCGGCCGCGCGCGGCGGCGCATGGCAAGACGGCGTTCACGCCCGGCGGCCTCGGGCCTCGAGGACCTCGGGGAAACCCGGTGCGCGCAGCTCGCGGCCGAGGGCGTCCTCGAGGAGCTTCACCACCATGGGCGACCAGGCCCCTCCGCCGTATCGGTCGCGGGCGCGCATGAACGCCCGCTCGACCAGTTCCGCCAGCGCCAGCGGGACGCCGAGCTCGCGGCCGAGCTCGCAAGCCAGGCGCAAGTCCTTGCACGCCAGGTCGAGCGTGAAGCCGATGTTGTAGCTGCCGCTGAGAATCACCTGGCTTTCGGTCTCGTGGACGAAGCTGTTGCCCGAGCTCGCCGCGATCGCCTCGAACGCCTTGGTGAGGTCGAGGCCGCCCTGCTTCGCCAGCATCAGCGCATCGCCGGCGGCGACCAGGTGGATGAACGCCAGCATGTTGGTGATGACCTTGATCACGCTCGCGCTGCCCAAGGCGCCCATGTAGATCACCGTGCCGCCCATCGCCTCGAAGGCCGGCAAGTGCGCCTCGTAGACGCCCTCGTCGCCGCCGACGAGAACGGTGATCTCGCCCGACGCCGCCCTGTGGACGCCGCCGGTCACCGGCGCCTCGAGCGTGGCGATGCCTTTTGCCGCGGCGAGCGCGGCGAGACGCTTCACCTCGCCGGCGTCGTTGGTGCTCATGTCGATCCACGTGCCGCCGCGCCCGAGCCCCGCGAGCACGCCGGCGTCGCCGCTCACGACGGCGGTGACGGCGGCCGGCGAGGGCAGGCAGGTGACGACGCTGTCGGCCGCACGGGCCGCTTCCTTCGGCGACGCGGCCCAGCCGGCGCCGGCGTCGATCAAGCCGGCCGCCGTACCCTCGTCGAGATCGTGAACCGTGACCGCGAAGCCCGCGCGCAGCAGGCTCGCGGCGAGGTGCGCGCCGAGATTGCCCAACCCAATGAACCCGAATCTCATCGGCATGTGTGCCTCGCTCGGATGACCCTGGCGTGATTGCGCCGGCCCGGTGACGATTCCCTACTCGCGCGCGACCGCCGGCGGTTCGCCGAGACGACCGGCGCGGGCCCGTTCCTGCGCGCCCAGCATCTCGCGCTCGTTTACACGCTTGTCGTTCCCGGCCGCAAGCTCGGCTATGCGCAGGCGCGCGACCTCGGGCGTCGCCATGCCGGCCGCCCGCATGCCCTCGAAGCGCGCCCATACGGCGCGCTTCTTGTAGACCTGATGCGGCTGGAAATCATCCAGGTCACGGAACCCGATTGCGCGCACGATGGTCAGGGCGCCGTCGGCGACTGCGCCTTCGAGCAACCGCACGCCGGCGCGGGTGCGGGCGAACACGGCGTTGAAGCCCGTATCCTCGCCCTCCGGCGTGCCGCCCGGCCAGCAGTCGGTGACGACCACATCGGCCGCCTCGCCGATGGCGTCGGGACAGATCTTGCACCGCGGCTGGATGCGCCAGCCCGATTCGTCCGCCCACATATCCCGATAGGTGGTCTCGAAGGCGCGGCCGTCCTTGGTCTCGACGCGGGTCGGGCCGGGGTTGCCGTGGCCGCGATAGCGGAACAGGCGCAGCTCGCTCTCGTCGACGCCGAAGCGATCGAGCAGCTCGGCCGACTTGCCGAGGTCCGAGGCGCCGCCGCAGGCGAACGTCAGGCAGTAGCGGATGAGCTTGCGCGCGCGCTCGTCGATCTCGGCTGCGCGCCGCAGCGCGCCGATGTCGCAAGGCTTGGCGATGACGGCGAGCGGGCGGCCGCGCGCCAGGACCCGGTCCACGTCCGCGAGAACCGCCGCCGGGCCATAGCGCGAGGTGGCGGCCTCCAGAACCGCGTCGGGGGTTTCGCTCACAGTGGCGACGGTGCGCATCGGCGCCTCGGGCGACGCCCTCGCGTGCAGCACCAGCTCGACCGCGCCGCTGCGCAACAGGTACTGCCCCAAGGCCGTGAGCACGCCGCCGGCGGCGCCGCGGTGGCGGACCCCGGCGTCGCCGGCGTGGGCGATGGCGAGCGTCGACGGCGCCGCCGGACCCCAGACGAGGTCGGTCTCGGCGTCGCCCGCCAGGGTCTCGGGCGCGGCCCCCTCGATCCGCGTCCCCGGACAGACCGCGTTGATCGTGGCCAGCGTCTCGCGCGCGAGCGGCGCCACCGCGACCGGCCGCTCGCGGCCCTCGGGCGTCGTCACCATGCGGATATGTTCGGCGCCCGCGATGCTCGCGCACAGGCCGCAGCCGATGCACAGACCGCCGGTGACGATCTCGTCGATATCGAGCAGGCGGTCGTCGGTCATCGGTCGGGCCCGTTACGGCTGGCGACGATTTGCACCCGATGGCGCTCATTCGCGGCGGAGTTAGGATGCAGAATATATACACGTTCCCCGATTACAGGGACGCGATTGCGCAAGCCGAGGCGCGCTTGATAGGCGCGAAGACCGTATCCGCGCTCCTTGCCCAACAGCGTCACAAGGGCGAACACAACCCGCATGAAGCGATGCTAGAAAAATGGATTGAGCACGCCGAATAGCGCGTATTCAGACCCTAAGCGCGCAAAACCATGAAATCGAGATCGCTACGGAGCCCGTGGGAGAGCGTTAGTAGGGGGCCACGTACCAATACCCGGCAAAATAGCGGCGCTGTGCGGGGCTTAAAGGCGGATCACCTCGGGCGAAC
>JAZFVR010000217.1:0-4588 GCA_036447835.1 Alphaproteobacteria bacterium
TCGCTCGCTCGCGTGCCCGCCAGCTTGATCAGCATCGGCAGGTTGACGCCTGCGATGACCTCGACGTTGGGCTTGTCCATGATCGAGATCGCCAGGTTCGAGGGCGTGCCGCCGAACATGTCGGTGAGCAGGATCACGCCGTCGCCGTCGTCGACCTCGCTGACCGCCTGCACGATGTCGCTGCGGCGCTGCTCCATGTCGTCGTCGGGGCCGATGCAGATCGCGCGGATGTTGCGCTGCGCGCCGACGACGTGTTCCGTGGCGGAGATCATCTCCTCCGCCAGCCTGCCGTGGGTCACCAGCACCAGTCCGATCATGACGTGCTCCCCTTCATTCATCATCTTAACCCGGGCTTCGTTCGATGTCGCGATGGCGCAGGTGGACCCGTCGGCCCTGCTCGCCGAAGAGCGCGGCGAGGCGCTCGGCGACGAAGACCGAGCGGTGCCGCCCGCCCGTGCAGCCGATGGCGACGGTGAGGTAGCTCTTGCCCTCGCGCTCGAAGTGCGGCAGCAGCGGCAGCAGCATCGCCTTCAGGCTGTCGAAGAACGGCCCGAAACCGGGATCGCCCGAGATGTACGCGCCGACCGCGGGGTCGAGCCCGGTGAGAGGGCGCAACGGCTCCTCGTAGTGAGGATTGACGAGGAAGCGCACGTCGAACACCAGGTCGGCCTCGCGCGGCAGGCCCAGGCGGTACGAGAACGAGGTGACGAATAGGCTGAGCGCCGGATGGCTGTCGAGCGCGAAGTTGCCGGCCACGAGCTGCCTGAGGTCGCCGATGGTGAGCTCGCTGGTGTCGAGGACGATATCGGCGCGCTCGCGCAGGCGCCCGATGAGCGTGCGCTCGTGGCGAATGCCGTCGATCAGCGGCCGGTCGTCGGCGAGCGGGTGGCGACGGCGGGTTTCGGTGTAGCGGCGGCGTAGCACCTCGTCGTCGCAATCGACGAACAAGAGCCGCACGTCGAGGTCGTCGCGCGCGAGCAGCGGCGCGATTTCGGCCTCGAAGGCGTCGACGGTGAAATCGCGGGTGCGGATGTCGACGTCGATGGCGAGCGCCCCGCTCTGCTTGGCGGTGGGATGGAGGAGGCTGGGCATGAGCGACAGCGGCAGGTTGTCGACGGCCTCGTAGCCGACGTCCTCGAGCGCCTTGAGCGCAGTCGTCCGCCCCGCTCCCGACATGCCGGTGACCATCACCAGCCGGTTGCGCCGCACGACCGGCGCGGCCGGCATCGCGGCGGGGCCGGAGGGGGAGGGCTTCACGGTCATGGCTGGACCAATATATCGTGGGTCAACGCCTCGGCTGCAAGGCGCACCTTGGCGCAGGCCGAGGCGGCGAAGGGGTCGACGCGAATGCACGGAATGGTCGTCCCCAGCAGCTCGCAGCGCGCGGGCTCGGGCAGGCGCTCGACATCTACCGCCGCCACCAGGTCGATGACCAGGCCGACGTGCGCCCGGGCGACGCTGGGCACGCGGGTAAGCCCCAACCCGCGCACCTCGAGCATTCCGGCGAGCGCCGGTGGCGCGCTCGCCACCACGCCGGCGGCGCCGGCCTCGAGCACCACCCGGTCGTCGGCGACGAGCCGCGCGCCGCGGTCGATCAGGCGCAGGGCGAGGTCGGACTTGCCGCTTCCTGAAGGTCCCCTGAGCAGCGCGCCGGTGCCCGCGAGCTCGACGCAGGTGGCGTGGATCTGGTCGCTCATGATGGCAGGGTGGGCCGTCGCCGGAGTACTGTCAATCGCGCACGCCCGACGGCCCCATCGGCGCGGCGCGGCGCCGTTTCTCAGGCGGCGCGGCTCTCCGACGCCTCGGTGAGTAGCACGTAGATCGCCTCGGCGCTGTCGGAGCCGCGCACCTTCTCGCAGAAGGTCTTGTCGCGCAACAGCCGCGACACGCGCGCCAATGCCTTGAGATGGTCGGCGCCGGCCGATTCCGGCGCCAACAGGAGAAAGATCAGGTCGACGGGCTGCTCGTCGATGGACTCGAAGTCGATGGGCTCCTTGAGGCGCGCGAAGAACCCGTAGAGACGATCGATATCGGGCAGCTTGCCGTGCGGGATGGCGATGCCGACGCCGACCCCGGTGGTGCCCAGCCGCTCGCGCTCGAGGAGGGTGTCGAATATGGCGCGCTCGTGCAGGCCGATGGTGCTCGCCGCCTTGTGCGCGAGCTCCTGCAGCGCCTGTTTCTTGCTGGTCGCCTTCAGATTGGCGATGACGCAGTCCGCGCAGACCAGCTCAGCGATCTCCATACCTGTTCCCTCGCCGTTACGCTTCATCTTCGACGGCAGCGCCGTCGCCGTTCTTGTGGTGGTTGCGAAGCTTTCGCTTATGACGTCGCAACTGCTTCTCGAGATGCTCGACGGCGGCGTTGAAGCTCGAGTGAATGTCGGCGTGATCGGCGTGGCTTTCGCACGCCAGGCCCTTGCCGATGCGAACCTGGATATGGGTGCGGTACGACGAGCCCTCGCGCGAGAACGCGACATGGCCGTCGATGGCATGGTCGAAATACTTGCTGACACCGTTGCCGAGCCGGTCCCGAACGTGATCGCGAAACGCCTCGCCGACGTCGATCTGCTTGCCGGTAATGCTGACCTGCATGAACGGGGTTCCACCAACTGACGACGCGTCCGTCGAATCGCGGGCGATTGCCGTGCCCGGCGGTCGGCCGCGGAAGGGCAGGACCATAGTTCCCGCCGGGGTCGCGAGTCAATAGCACCCGCTCAAACCCGCGCCACGGCTCGATTTGACCAGGATCACGGCCGGTCTGACGGCCACCCGGTCAGTACCGCCGCTTCTTCCGGCGCCGGCGCTCGACCGAGGACGGAATGCGCATCGCTTCGCGGTACTTGGCTACCGTACGGCGCGCGATTTCGACGCCCTCGTCCCTTAGAATGGCGACGAGGCGGTCGTCTGACAAGACGTCTTCGGCGTCCTCGGCCTCGATCGCGGTCTTTATGCGGTGGCGCACCGCCTCCGACGAATGGGCCTCGGCGTGATTTCGGGTGCTGCGAATCGCGTTGGTGAAGAAATAACGCATCTCGTAGATGCCGCGCGGGGTCGCTATGTACTTGTTGGCGGTCACCCGGCTGACCGTGCTCTCGTGCATCTCGATCGCGTCGGCGATATCGCGCATGATCAGGGGGCGCAGGTGGCGCACGCCGCGGGTGAGGAACCGGCTCTGCTGGCGGATCAGCTCGATCGAGACCCGGAGGATGGTGTTGGCGCGCTGGTCGAGCGACTTGACCAGCCAGTTGGCCGAGGTCAGACGTTCGGCCAGATATTCCTTTTCCGCCTTGGTCTTGGCCTGGCGCTTGACGGTGGCGACGTAGCGGCGGTTGACCAGCACCCGCGGCAAGGTGTCGTTGTTGAGCTCGACCTGCCAGTTTCCGCCGGCGCCCGCGCGCACGAATACGTCGGGCATGATCGTCTGCGCCACCTCATTGTCGAAGGCGAGGCCGGGCTTGGGGTCGAGCGCCCTGATCTCGGCCAGCATCTCGGCGAAATCCTCGTCGTCGACGCCGCAGCGCCGCTGCAGCTCCTCGTTCTCGCGGTCGGCGAGAAGGTCGAGATTGTCGAGCAGCACCTCCATCGCCGGGTCGAGCCGGTTGCGCTCGCCGAGTTGCAGCGCCAGGCACTCCCTGAGGCTGCGGGCGAAAATTCCCGCTGGGTCGAAGTCGTGCAGCCTGGCGAGCGTCGCCTCGACGCGGGCGACATTGCAGCCGAGGCGTTGGGCCACCGGGGTGAGGTCGTCGCCCAGGTAGCCGGCGTCGTCGAGCATGTCGATCAGGTGCACGCCGATGACCCGGTCGACGGGGTCGTCGAGGTCGACGCTGAGCTGGTTGAGGAGGTGATCGCGCAAGGTGATGTCGCCGGCCGGAGTTTGCTCGACCGGCGCGTAGCCGTCGTTGGCGGCGGCGCCGATGTGCCAGGACTCCCGCGGCGCGGCGCCGCCGACCCCGGCGCCGTCCGATTCCCACACGCTGTCGTAGTCGTCGTCGAGGCCGGCGGTCGGGTCTTCGGCATTCGTCGGCTCGTCCGCCGGGTCCGTGCTGTCGTCCCCGGCCGCGTCGGCGGCAGGGGCGTCGTCGCCGTCGTCGCGCTCGAGCAACGGGTTCTGCTCGATCTCGGCTTCGACGTAGGCCACGAGTTCGAGGCTCGACATCTGCAGCAGCTTGATCGCCTGCTGCAGCTGTGGCGTCATGACCAGCGCCTGGCTTTGCCGCAGCTCGAGTTTGGGGATCAAAGCCATGAGCAATTCCCCGACAGGCGCCTAGGAGCCTATCCGAGCAATGGTCACGGGTTGCACCGCGTTTTCGAGGCCTCGGGCGAGGATGGCGTTGCGCCGCGATGCCGGGCTACGATCGCCAAGCGACGGCAGACGACATTCCGGGGCCTCGAAAACGCGGCCCGTCCGGGTCGACCCAGGAGGCGTGATCGCGGCGTCGCGAAGGCTTGACGATGCTCCGGCATCGCCGGCGCCTCCGCTCCTGGCACTCGCGCCTCCTGGGTCGATGCAGTCCATGACCATTACCCGGACAGGCTCCTTAGCTCCCGCCGGCGACGAGCTTGGCGTCGATCGAGCCCTGCCGCTTCGC
>JAZFVR010000218.1:0-2614 GCA_036447835.1 Alphaproteobacteria bacterium
GTCGCCGAGGATCATCACCGTGACGTGCTTCTTCTCCCAGCATTCGCCGATGTTGGGGCACGCGGCCTCCTCGCACACGGTGTGCAGCCGGCGCTCGCGGATGGTGTTGCGGGTTTCGTGGTAGCCCTTCGACACCGGCGCCTTGACCCGGATCCACGGCGGCTTGCGCCGGATCGGGCTCGCCGGCCGGTTGCGCTTCTCCGGGTGGCGGAGCGGGACGGGCGGCGCCGTGGTCATTGGATTAATCCGTGGGCTGCCATGACCTTAGAAATGGATGGCCCGGCCGTAGGCGTCAAGCACCGATTCGTGCATCATCTCCGACAGCGTCGGGTGCGGGAACACGGTGTGCATCAGCTCGGCCTCGGTGGTCTCGAGCGTCTTGGCGATGCAGTAGCCCTGGATCAGCTCGGTGACCTCGGCGCCGATCATGTGCGCGCCGAGGAGCGCGCCCGAGGCGGCGTCGAACACGGTCTTGATCATGCCCTCGGGCTCGCCGAGCGCAATCGCCTTGCCGTTGCCCATATACGGGAAGCGACCGATGCGCACCTCGCGGCCGGCCTCCTTCGCCGCCTGCTCGGTGAGCCCGACGCTCGCCACCTGGGGCGCGCAATAGGTGCAGCCGGGTATGTTCGAGACGTCGAGCGGGTGCACGTCGTTGATCCCGGCGATGCGCTCGACGCAGATGATGCCCTCGTGGCTCGCCTTGTGCGCCAGCCACGGCGGGCCGACCACGTCGCCGATGGCGTAGACGTCGGGCTCGCCGGTGTGCAGCCACTCGTCGATGACGATGTGGCCGCGGTCGACCGCGACCCCGGTGCCGTCGAGGCCGAGCTCCTCGACGTTGCCGGTGATGCCGATGGCGAGAATGACGCGATCGACGGTGAGGTTCGCCGTCTTGCCGTCGCCGAGCTCGACGACCGCGGTGACGTTCTGCGCCGCCTTCTGCAGCGACTTGACCGTGGCGCCGGTGTGAATCTTGATGCCCTGCTTCTCGAACGCCTTGCGCGCGAAGGCCGAGATTTCGGCGTCCTCGACGGGCAGAATTTCGGGCAGGATCTCGACCACGGTGACGTCGGCGCCCATGGTGCGGTAGAAGCTCGCGAACTCGATGCCGATGGCGCCCGAGCCGACGACGAGCAGCGAACGCGGCATGGCCTCGGGCACCATCGCCTCCTTGTAGGTCCACACGAGCTTGCCGTCGGCCTCGAGCCCGGGCAGCTCGCTCGCGCGCGCGCCGGGGGCGAGGACGATGTGCTTGGCGGTAAGCTGGGCCACCTCCTTGCCGTCCCTGGTCACCGCGAGCTTGCCCGTGCCGGCGAGGCGGCCGTGGCCGTCGAACACGCTCACCTTGTTCTTCTTGAGGAGATGCCCGACGCCGGCCGACAGGCGCTTGGCGACGGTGCGGCTACGCTTGACCACTTTCGTAACGTCGAATCCCAACTCCTTGGCTGACAAACCGAAATCGTCGGCATGGTTCATCAGATGGAAGACCTCGGCGCTGCGCAGGAGCGCCTTGGTCGGGATGCAGCCCCAGTTCAGGCAGATGCCGCCCAAGTGCTCGCGCTCGACCAGCGCCACCGTGCCGCCGAGCTGGGCGGCGCGGATCGCGGTGACGTAGCCGCCGGGTCCGCCGCCGACGACGATCAGGTCGAAGGATGTGTCCGCCACGAAACTCTCCTAAAGCAACATGCTGAGGGGGTCTTCGATCAGCTTCTTGAACGCGGTGAGGAACTCGGCGCCGATGGCGCCGTCGACGACGCGATGGTCGATCGACAGGGTGCAGCTCATCACCGTCGCCACCGCCAGCGCGCCGTCGCTGACCACCGGGCGCTGCTCGCCCGCGCCGACGGCGAGGATGCAGCCTTGCGGCGGGTTGATGACCGCGGCGAACTCCTTGATGCCGAACATGCCCAAGTTCGAGATCGAGAAGGTGCCGCCCTGGTACTCCTCGGGCATGAGCTTGCCCTCGCGCGCCCGCCCGGCGAGGTCCCTCATATCCCGCGAGATGGTGGCGAGGCCCTTGTTCTCGGCGCTCCGCACGACCGGGGTGATGAGGCCGCCCGGAATGGCGACGGCGACCGAGACGTCGGCCGCGTGGTACTGGCGGACCCCCTCCTCGCTCCACGAGGCGTTCGCCGCCGGCACCTTCCTGAGCGCCAGCGCAACGGCGCGGATGACGAAGTCGTTGACCGAGATCTTGTAGGCCTCGGGTCCTTCCTTGGGGCTGCGCCCGTTGAGGTCGGCGCGCACCTTGAGCAGTTCGTCGATGCGGCAGTCGATGGTGAGGTAGAAGTGCGGCGCCTCGCGCTTCGATTCGACGAGCCGGCGCGCGATCACCTTGCGCATCGAGGTATGCGGCACCTCGGTGTAGGCGGGCATGCCCGGCACCTCGACCGTGGGCGCCGCCGCCGCCGGCGCTCTTGCCGCGGCCGGCGCGGCCGCCGCGGCGGGCGGCGCGCCGCCGGCGAGGGCGGCGTCGATGTCCGCCTTGACGATGCGCCCGTGGGGGCCGCTGCCGCTGATCGCCGAGAGATCGATCCCCGCCTGCCGCGCCATGCGCCGCGCCAATGGGCTGGCGAACACGCGCCCGCCGCCGTCGGTTTTCGTCGGCGCG
>JAZFVR010000219.1:0-6310 GCA_036447835.1 Alphaproteobacteria bacterium
GGGCGACCTCGAGCCGCAGCCGCAACCGGGCTCCAGAGCACCGTCTGCCGCACATGATCGCATGCGAGCGAAGCCCCGCGCTGCCGCGGGGCTTTTCGCGTGAGGCGCGGTTCTACCTGCGCCCCACGGCACTTGTCGCAGGCGCCGCGGCGGAGGCCGCGCTCGCTCAAGCGACGGGGCGGCGGCTCGCCGACGGCCGCTTCGTCTTCACGTCTTGCGAGGTGCTGCTGCGCGAACGCGGGCGGCTCGCGGCCACGCTGGCGCCAGCCGCCGAGGTCGCGGCGTGGGCGGAAACCCTCGAGCCGCCCGCCGCCGGGCGCGTGGCGACGCTGCTGACGCGGCTTTCGGCGCCGCGCGCGCCGATCGTCGGCGTGCCCATGGACCGCCCGGCGATCATGGGCGTCATCAACGTCACCCCCGACAGCTTCTCCGACGGCGGCGACTGCGCCGAGGCCGACGTCGCGATCGCCCACGGGCGCGCGCTCGCCGCGGCCGGCGCGGCGTTCCTCGACGTCGGCGGCGAATCGACGCGCCCCGGCTGCGACCCGGTGACGCCCGAGATGGAGCTCGCGCGCGCGCTCCCCGTCGTGCGCGGCTTGGCCGGCAGCGGCGTGCCGGTGTCGATCGACAGCCGCCGGGCGGCGGTGATGAGCGCCGCGCTCGACGCCGGGGCGCGGATCGTCAACGACGTCACCGCGCTCACCTTCGATCCGGCGAGCCTCGACGTGGTCGCCGCCGCGGGCGCGCCGGTCGTGCTCATGCACTCGCTCGGCGATCCCAAGACGATGCAGGTGGACCCGGTCTACGACTGCGCACCGCTCGACATCTACGACTATCTCGAGGAGCGCGTCGAGGCCTGCATCGCCGCCGGCGTCGGGCGCGAGCGCATCGTTGTCGATCCCGGCATCGGCTTCGGCAAGTCGGCGCTCGGCCACAACATCGAAATCCTCCAGAACCTGACGCTCTATCACGGGCTCGGCTGCGCGCTGCTGCTCGGCGTCTCGCGCAAGAGTTTCATCGGCCGCATCGCCGGCGTCGAGGCGCCGAAGGATCGCCTGCCGGGCAGCCTCGCGTCTGGTCTCGCCGGTCTCGACCAGGGTGTGCAGATCCTGCGCGTCCACGACGTCGCCGAGACCGCCCAGGCCCTCGCCGTGTGGGAGGCGCTGACGGGCTAGCGCGGCGGCGGGCGCGGTTGTATTCTGGCGGTCGGGTTCTGTTAACCGTTCGCGTGCTATCGACATGCGCCTGGGGGCGAATAGACCGGCATGACCCGCAAGTACTTCGGCACCGACGGCATTCGCGGTACCGCCAACCGCGACCCGATGACGCCCGATATCGCGCTGCGCGTCGGCCTCGCGGCGGGGCGCCAGTTCACTCGCGGCGATCACCGCCACCGGGTGGTCGTCGGCAAGGACACGCGGCTTTCCGGCTACATGATCGAGCCCGCGCTGACCTCGGGCTTCATCGCCATGGGCCTCGACGTGGTCCTCGTCGGGCCGATGCCGACGCCGGGCGTCGCCTTCCTCACTCGGTCGTTGCGCGCCGATCTCGGGGTCATGATCTCGGCCTCGCATAACCCCTATCAGGACAACGGAATCAAGCTCTTCGGCCCGGACGGCTACAAGCTCTCCGACGACGTCGAATCGGCGATCGAGGCGCGCATGGACGCCGACATGACCGACGAGCTGGCGCAGCCGGAGCGGCTCGGCCGCGCCATGCGCCTCGACGACGCCGAGGGCCGCTACATCGAGTTCGTCAAGCGCACCTTCCCCAAGGAGCTCGGCCTCGAGGGCGTCAAGATCGTCGTCGATTGCGCCAACGGCGCGGCGTACAAGATGGCGCCGACGGTGTTGTGGGAGCTCGGCGCCGAGGTCGTTCCCGTCGGCGTCTCCCCCGACGGCTTCAACATCAACAAGGGCTGCGGCTCGACCTCGCCCGACTACATGCGCGAGCAGGTGGTGGCGCAGAACGCCGACCTCGGCATCGCGCTCGACGGCGATGCCGACCGGCTGGTGCTCGCCGACGAGAACGGCGCGCTCGTCGACGGCGACCAGCTCATGGCGCTGGTGGCGCGGTCGTGGAGCAGCGACGGCCGCCTCGCGGGCGGCGGCATCGTCGCCACGGTGATGTCGAACCTCGGCCTCGAGCGCTACCTCGTCGGCCTCGGGCTCACGCTGGCGCGCACGCCGGTGGGCGATCGTTACGTGGTCGAGCACATGCGCGCCAACGGCTTCAACGTCGGCGGCGAGCAGTCGGGCCACATCATCCTCAGCAACTTCTCGACCACCGGCGACGGGCTGATCGCGGCGCTTCAGTGCCTCGCGGTTCTCGTCGAGAGCGGCCGCCCGGTGAGCGAGGCGGCGCGCCTGTTCGAGCCGCTGCCGCAGACGCTGCGCAACGTGCGTTACGCCGGCGATTCGCCGCTCGCGGCACGATCGGTCAAGGAAGCGATCGCCGCCGGCGAGAACCGTCTCGCCGAGCACGGCCGTATCCTGGTGCGCAACTCGGGCACCGAGCCCCTGGTACGCGTCATGGCCGAGGGCGAGGACGAGGCACTGGTGCGCCAGGTCGTCGACGACATCGCCCGCGCCATCGAGGCCAGCACCGGGTAGTCGCCCGGCACACGACCAACCGAGCGAATGGTTCGGCCCTCATCCTTCGGCAAGCTCATCCTTCGACAAGCTCAGGATGAGGACATTGCGAGGCATGGCACAAGGGCCTCACCCTGAGCCTGTCGAAGCCTCATCCTGAGCCTGTCGAAGCCTCACCCGGAGCCTGTCGAAGGGCGAGGGACGAAGGGCGAGGCCCGTTATGCGGTGTTGTACGCCGGAGCGGGCGATCATAGTAATCCGCAACACCGTCGCGCCGCCGCTTGCCGCCGGCTGTGGCGCGCCGTAGTCTTGCCGCCGCAGGAGGAGGGGCCATGGGCGCGCGGTATTTCGAGGATTTCGCGGCGGGCGACAGGTTCGTCTCTCCCGGCAAGACGCTGTCCGAGGCCGAGATGCTCGACTTCGCCTTCCGCTTCGACCCGCAGCCGATCCACCTCGACGTCGAGGCGGCGCGCGAGAGCCCTTACGACGGGCTCATCGCCTCGGGCTTCCACACCATGGTCGTGGGCTTCCGCATGCTGTGGCAGACCGGGGTGTTCAACGCCTGCAGCCTGGGCTCGCCGGGCATCGACGAGGTGCGCTGGCTCAAGCCCGTGCGGCCCGGCGACACGCTGCACACAGAGGCCGAGGTGCTCGAGGCGCGGCCCTCGTCGTCGAAGCCCGACCGCGGCGTGTGCCGGGTCAAGTACACGGTCGTCAATCAGACCGGCGAGGCGGTGATGACCATGACTGCGGTGCAGATTCTCGCCCGCCGGCCGACGAGCAGCGCAGAAGGACCCGCCCCGTGAAGATACCGCTCTATCAGGTCGACGCCTTCACCGGCCGCGTCTTCGGCGGCAACCCGGCCGCCGTCTGCCCGCTCGAGGACTGGCTCGACGACGCGACGATGCAGGCCATCGCGCTCGAGAACAACCTCTCGGAGACCGCGTTCTTCGTCGACCGCGGTGACGCCTTCGACCTGCGCTGGTTCACGCCGGCGGCCGAGGTCGACCTGTGCGGCCACGCCACGCTCGCCACCGCCTTCGTGCTGTTCAGCGAGCTCGGCATCGAGGGCGACGCGGTCGATTTCGAGACGCGCAGCGGCCGGCTCACCGTGCGCCGCGAGGGCGACAAGCTGGTGATGGACTTTCCCGCCCTGCCGCCGCGGCCGTGCGACGTGCCCGAAGGCTTCGCCGCCGCCCTCGGGCGCGCGCCGGTCGAGATGCTCGAGAACGACAAGCTCATGGCCGTCTACGAGAGCGAAGCCGAGGTCGTCGGGCTCAAGCCCGACATGGGCGGCGTCGCCGCGCTTCCCGGCGACGGCGTCATCGCCACGGCGCCGGGCGAGGCGGTCGACTTCGTATCGCGCTATTTCGCGCCGAAACATGCCATTCCCGAGGATCCCGTCACCGGCTCGGCCCACTGCGTGCTGACGCCTTACTGGGCGGAGCGCCTGGAAAGGCAGCGGCTCAGCGCGCGACAGGTGTCGGCGCGCGGCGGCGAGCTCGAATGCGAGATGCGCGGCGCCCGGGTGCTCATCGCCGGGCGCGCTGTCAAGTACATGGAAGGCATTATCGAGGTCTGATCCCGTCGCGCCGCGGAGCGCGCGTTGGCGCGCCGCCGATGACCCCTACACGGCGCGGCCGTCAATACCCATCTGCCCCATTGTGGGTCCACGCAGAGATAAAGAGTTCGATGCCGTGAAACCGGCGGTTCGCCCGCGCAACGCAGATTTCGCTTCCGGCCCCTGCCGCAAACGGCCGGGCTGGGGCGCGGCCGCGCTCGAGCGCGCGTTCGTCGGCCGCTCGCACCGCTCGGCCGCGGGCAAGGCGCGGCTCGGCGAGGTGATCGAGCGCACGCGGGCGGTCTTGTGCGTCCCCGCCGACCATCGCATCGCCATCGTGCCGGGCTCCGACACCGGCGCCGTCGAGATGGCGTTGTGGTCGCTCTTGGGCGCCCGCGGCGTCGACGTGCTGGCGTGGGAGAACTTCGGCGAGACCTGGGCGAACGACGTGCTCGTCCAGCTCAAGATCGACGACGTGCGCGTCAACCGCGCCGAATACGGGGCGCTGCCCGATCTGTCGCTGGTCGACTTCGGGCGCGACGTGGTGTTCGTGTGGAACGGCACGACCTCGGGCGTGCGCGTGCCCGACGGGGCGTGGATTGCCGAGGACCGCCTCGGCCTCACCATCTGCGACGCCACTTCGGCCGCCTTCGCCATGGCGCTGCCGTGGGACAGGCTCGACGTCGTCGCCTTCTCGTGGCAGAAGGTGCTCGGCGGCGAGGCGGCGCACGGCGTTCTCATCCTCGGCCCGCGCGCGGTCGAGCGCCTCGAGAGCTACACGCCGCCGTGGCCGCTACCCAAGCTCTTCCGCATGACCAATAAAGGCAAGCTCGACGAGGCGCTGTTCGGCGGCGTCACCATCAACACGCCGTCGATGCTGTGCGTCGAGGATGTCCTCGACGCGCTCGAATGGGCCGAGGGGTTCGGCGGCCTCGAAGCGCTGATCGCCCGCTCGCAAGCCAATCTGGCGGCGATCGACGCCTGGATCGCGGAGAGCGACTGGGCCGCGTTCCTCGCGGCCGCGCCCGAGACGCGCTCGCCGACCTCGATCTGCCTCAAGATCGTCGCTCCCTGGTTCGCCGCGCTCGCGCCCGCCGACCAGGCGGACGCGGCCGGACACATCGCCGCGCTGCTCGACGAGGAGGGCGTGGCCCACGACATCGGCGCCTACCGCGAGGCGCCGCCCGGCCTGCGCATCTGGGGCGGTGCGACGGTCGAGACCGCCGACGTCGAGGCGCTGCTGCCGTGGCTCGACTGGGCCCACGCCGAAGTCAAGGGCACCGCCCGGGCGTAGGATGGGGATGACGCCATGCCCAAGGTCCTGATCGCCGACAAGCTGAGCAAGGCCGCGGTCGACGTCTTCCGCCTCAACGGCATCGATGTCGACGTCGCCGTCGGCGCCTCGGCAGGCGATCTCAAGGCCCGGATCGCCGACTGCGACGGCCTCGCCGTGCGCTCGGCGACCAAGGTGACGGCCCGGCTGCTCGAGGCGGCGCCGAACCTCAAGGTGGTGGGGCGCGCCGGCGTCGGCGTCGACAACATCGACGTTGCGGCGGCGACGGCGCGCGGCGTCGTGGTCATGAATACGCCGTTCGGCAACGCGATCACCACCGCCGAGCACACCATCGCCATGTTGATGGCGCTCGCCCGCCGGGTGCCCGCCGCCGACCGCTCGACGCGCTCGGGCAACTGGGAGAAGTCGCGCTTCGTCGGGGTCGAGGTGGCGGGCAAGGTGCTCGGCCTCGTCGGCTGCGGCAACGTCGGCTCGATCGTCGCCAGCCGCGCCCAGGGGCTGAAGATGCGTGTCATCGTCTACGACCCGTACGTCTCGCCCGAGCGCGCCGCCGAGCTCAGCGTCGAGAAGGTCGAGCTCGACGAGCTGCTCTCTCGCGCCGACTTCGTGTCGTTGCACGTGCCGCTCACCGACCAGACGCGGGGCATGATCGACGCCGACGCGCTCGCCAGCATGAAGCCGGGTGCGCGCGTCATCAACTGCGCCCGCGGCGGCCTCGTCGTCGAGAGCGATCTCGGGGCGGCGATCGAGAGCGGGCACATCGAAGGCGCCGCGCTCGACGTGTTCGCGGTCGAGCCGGCGACCGACAACCCGCTGTTCGCTCTCGAGCAGGTCATCGTCACCCCGCACCTCGGCGCCTCGACC
>JAZFVR010000220.1:0-2530 GCA_036447835.1 Alphaproteobacteria bacterium
CCGCCGAGCTGGCGGGCGACGAGGCGGGCGTAGAGACGGCCGCGCGCGAGCAGCTCCGGGTGCGTCCCGGTCTCGACCACGCGCCCCTGATCGAGAACGACGATGACATCGGCGTCGCGCACGGTCGAGAGGCGGTGCGCGATGACCACCGTGGTGCGGTCGTGCATGAGGTCTGCGAGCGCACGGCGCACGGCGCGTTCGCTGACCGCGTCGAGGTGTGAGGTCGCTTCGTCGAGGATCAGGACGGGTGCGTCCTTGAGGAAGGCGCGGGCGATGGCGACGCGCTGGCGTTGCCCGCCCGAGAGCCGCATGCCGCGCTCGCCGACGCGCGTCTCGAGCCCCTCGGGCAGCGCCGCGACGAACTCGGCGAGCGCCGCGCGCTCGACCGCCTGCGCGATCTCGGCGCCGTTCGCCTGCGGCCGGGCGATGCGGATGTTGGCGCCGAGCGTGTCGTTGAACAGGTACGTGTCCTGCGCCACCAGCGCGATGCGCCCGCGCAGGTCGTCGAGGCGCCAGGCGCGAAGGTCGTGGCCGTCCATGCGCACGACGCCGCCCTCGGGGTCCCAGAAGCGCATGAGCATGTGGGCGAGCGTCGTCTTGCCGGCGCCCGAAGGCCCCACCAGCGCCACCGTGCGGCCCGCGGGCACGGCAAAGGAGACGTCCGCGAGGGCCCGCCGGTTGGCGCCGTGGTAGGCGTAATCGACGCCCGAGAGCTCGAGCGCCGCGCCAGCGCCCGCGGCGGCGACACCGGGGCCGACGGCGGCGACGCCGGGGCCGTCGCGCACCGGCACCTGCTCGCTGTGGACGGCGTAGATGCGGCGCGTGGCGC
The DNA here is from genome assembly GCA_036447835.1 of Alphaproteobacteria bacterium. Lineage (GTDB taxonomy): Bacteria > Pseudomonadota > Alphaproteobacteria > JAAXGF01 > JAAXGF01 > JAZFVR01. The sequence continues at coordinate 830 of JAZFVR010000220.1, forward strand.
CGAGCGTTTCGGCGAGCTGGCGGCCGATATTGGCGATCTCGGAGACCGGCAGGAACGCGGACATCGCCAGCAAAGTGAGCAGCGGCAAGGCGCCCGGGTCGAGCGCGCCTCCCGTGACGAGCCGGGCGCCGACGACGATCACCGCGAGGCCGCCGAGGCCGGTGGCCACCTCGAGCGTCGCCGTCTGCACCGTGAGGTCGCTGAAGAACGGCAGGCGCAGGCGGTGGCACGCGCGGATGCGCTCGACGAACTCCTCGCCGCGGCGCCTCGCCTGCTGGAAGGCGACGATTTCGGCGAGGCCCTGGATGGTGTCGACGGCGTGGGCGTTGAGCTCGGCCAGCGCCTCGCGTGCGCGCGAGCCGAGGCGGTCGATGCGCCCGCGCATGAAGAACGGGCTCAGCGCGGTGAGCAGGAGGAACGGGACGAGCGCCAGCGCCAGCGCCCAGCCGAAGGCGACGAGCGTGGCGACCACCGCGCCCGGCACCAGCACGGCGACGAAGGCGGGCGCCACCGTGTGGGCGAAGAAATACTCCACCTTCTCGACGTCCTGGGTCGCCATCGCCGTGAGATCGCCCGTGCGCCGACGCAGCAGATAGGCGGGGGCGAGCCGGTCGAGCTTCTCGAACAGCGCGATGCGCATCTCGGAGAGCAGGCGGAACGCCATGTCGTGGGCGATCCACGATTCGAACCAGTGGAGGATGCCGGCGAGCGGCGCCACGATCGCGAGCGCCACGAGGAGGTCGCCGAAGGGCGCATCCGCCTTGACCGCGGCGACGACGAGCGCGCTGAGGACGCCGACGCCGATGAGCGCGCACACGCGCAGCACCCCGAGCACGAAGGTGAGCGTGAGCTTGCCCTTCCACGGCGCCATCAGGCCCATGAGCACGCCCGCGACCCTGAGCCAGCCCATTCCTTCGGCCCGCAGGATGGCGTCGGTGGGTTCCATCTGCGCCGCCTCGCTGGCGCCGGGGAGGTCGGCGCTCGCCGCGGGCGGCGCGCCGCCGTCGGCGATCAGCCCGGTCTCGATCGGCGCCGCGTCGCGCGCCTGGTCGGCCATCAGCCGGTGGTACGCGCCGCCCCTGGCCATCAACTCGGCGTGGCTGCCGCTCTCGGCGACGCGGCCGTCCTCGAGCGCCAGGATGCGGTCGGCGTCGATGACGCTCGACAGGCGATGGGCGAAGATCAGCGTCGTGCGGCCGCGCATCAGGCGGTCGAGCGCCTCCTGGATCACCGCCTCGTTCTCGGCGTCGACCGCCGACAGCGCCTCGTCGAGAACCAGGATCGGCGCGTCGCGCAAGAGTGCGCGGGCGATGGCGATGCGCTGGCGCTGGCCGCCCGAGAGCCGGATGCCGCGCTCGCCGACGACGGTGGCGTAGCGGTGGGGCAGGGCCTCGATGACGCCGTGGGCGTTGGCGGCGCGCGCCGCCGCGACGAGCTCGTCTTGCGTCGCCCTGGGCTTGCCGAAGCGCAGGTTGTCCTCGACCGTGCCGTGGAACAGGTAGGTGTCCTGGCTGACCACCGCGAGATGGCTGCGGATGACGTCGAGCGGTAGGGCGCGCAGGTCGCGCCCGCCGAGGCGCACCGAGCCTTTTTGCGGGTCGTAGAGCCTGAGCAGCAGGCGCATGATCGTCGATTTGCCGACGCCCGAAGGCCCGACGATGCCGACCCGCTCGCCGGCGGCGACGCGGAAGCTCAAACCCT
>JAZFVR010000221.1:0-2458 GCA_036447835.1 Alphaproteobacteria bacterium
CGGCGTTTTCGTCGACGGGGTCAGGCATATGCTGTAGGTACGGTCTCCGCGCGGCGTAAGCTGCCACAGGCGAACGCGCTTGGGAATCACCGAGTGGCGGTCGCCGCCGAATTTTGTTCGCCATCGCGTTAGCGGCCGCGAAGGAATCCCCTCACCATGGACCCGCTGCCCGAGATCTCCGGCCCGGTCCGCCCGCCCGCCGCGGGCGGGGCGCCCGGCGCGCTCGTGGTGCTGCTGCACGGCTGGGGCGCCGACGGCAACGACCTGATCGGCCTGGCGCCCGAGTGGGCGCGATTGGTACCCGGCGCGCGCTTCGTCTCGCCGCATGCGCCCTATGTTTGCGACGAGAACCCCATGGGCCGCCAGTGGTTCAGCTTCGCCGACCGCGACCCGCGCGCGATCGCAGAAGGCGCCGAGCACGCCGGCAGGACCATCGACGCCTTCGTCGACGCCGAGCTCGCCGCCGCGGGCCTCGGCGACGAGCGGCTCGTGCTCGTCGGCTTCAGCCAGGGCGCGATGATGGCGCTCTACGTCGCGCTCAGGCGCGAGCGGACGTGCGCCGCGGTGATCGGCTACTCGGGCGCGCTGATCGGCGGCGAGACCTTGCCGGCCGAGCTGCGCGTCAAGCCGCCGGTGTTCCTCGCTCACGGCGACGCCGACCCGATGGTGCCGTTCGATTCACTCGCCACTACGGTCGAGGCGCTCGGCGCGCTCGGCGTGGCGGTGCGCTGGCACGCGGCGCGCGGGGTCGGCCACGCCATCGACGCAGAGGGCATCGCGCTCGGCGGCGAATTCATGGTTAACGCGCTCGGCCCCTGAACGTCGCCGGCGGCGTCTTGCCGATTTCGCGCTTTTCCCCCGTTTCATGCGGGACTCCGGACACCGAACGCGGATATTTGGTTGGGCGGCGTCGGGGCCGCGTGTTAATGTTTTCCGACGAGGAGGATTCACAATGGCCGCGGACGAACACGTCCCGGGCGGCGCTGTCGGGGGTGCACGAAATCTGCCAGCGACGGTCGAGCTCGTCGCCCAGGCGTTGCGTCTGGCGCGCGACGCCGGCGGCGGCTGCCTGTTGCTCGGCGCCGGCGCCTCGGTGAGCGCCGGCATTCCCACCGCCGCCGGCCTCGTCGAGCTGGCGCGCGAGCGCTTTCCCGAGAGCTACCGCCTGGCGCAGGCCGCCGCCGGAACCGACGCGACGCCGCCCTATCACGTGCTGATGGACCGGCTGTCGCTGGGCGAGCGCCAGCGCCTCGTCGGCGACGTGCTGGCCAACGCGAGCCTCAACTGGGAGCACCTGGTCGTCGCCGAGCTCATGGCCCAGGGCTTCATCGGCCCGGTGCTCACGTCGAACTTCGATTCGCTGCTGCTGTCGGCCTGCGCGCTGGCGAACGTCGCGCCCACGGTCTACGACGTCGCCGGCGCCGCCGACGTGTCCGCCACCGCGGTCGCCGGCGGGCCGGCGGTAATCTATCTGCGCGGCCAGCGCGAGCACGAGCTGCTGCTCGCCGGCGAGGAGGAGCGCGAGCGCTTCCGCCGCCGCGTCGAGCCCGTCGTCCGCCACGTGCTCTATCGCGGCGCGCCGATCATCGCCATCGGCTACAGCGGCGCCGACGGCGTCGTCGTCGATATCCTCGTCGGGCACGGCCGCTTCACCAACCGCTTGTTCTGGGTCTCGCATCTCGACCATGCGCCGGCCGACGCCGCACGCCGCCTCCTCGAGACGCCCGACAACGACGCGCTCGTCGTTCCCGGTTACGACGCCGAAGGATTCCTGATCGCGCTCGGGCGCAGGCTCGACGCCTTTCCGCCGCGTTTCATCGCCGACCCTTACGGCGAGACGCTGCGCGCATGGAAGACCATACGCGCGCCGAGCGACGCCGACGCCGCGGCGCCGTTCGAGGCGGCGATGGCGCGGCTCCTGCGCGAGGCGGAAACGGCCGAGGACGAGCCGCCGCTCGCGGCCGATCCCGTGCCGGCGTCGCAACCGCCGACGACCGAGCCCGTACGACCCGAGTCCGACACCCAATCGAGCGAGGCCGAACCCGCCGCGCCGTCAGCGCCCGCGCCCGCGCCGCCCGAACCCATGCCAGCGCCAAAGCCAGCATCAGAGCCCGTGCCAGCGCCCGAACCCGTCGCCGCCGAACCCGGACCGGCCGCCGAGCCGGCGCCGGCCGCACCCGAGCCCGTGCCAGCGCCCGAACCCGTCGCCGCCGAGCCCGGACCGGCCACCGAGCCGGCGCCGGTCGCGCCCGAGCCGCCGGCGGCGACCGAACCCGCGCCCGAACCCACGCGCGCCGCGGCCGAGCCGCCGACGCCCGAACTCGCCGCCGACGCGCCGGCCGAGGGCGAAGCGCCGCCGCGGCTGCGGCTGGTGGTGGGCGATTACCAGCGCCTCGTCGACGAATACGTCGCCGGGGGCTTGCGCGACGACGAAAGCCGTGACGCCGTGGCCTGGGCC
>JAZFVR010000222.1:0-3872 GCA_036447835.1 Alphaproteobacteria bacterium
GCCGGCTTCCGCGACCCGGAGGTGGTCGCCGCCATCGGCTCGGGCCCGCTCGGGCGCATCGCCGTCTGCGCCATGCTGTGGGCCGAATCGGGCTGGCCCAAGGACTTCACGCCGTGGCACGTCGTCGGCGGCGCCGAGAGCGCCGAGGCCTTCGCCCGGCTCATCGAAACCTACCCGCGGCGCATCGAGGGCGGCACCGGGCTGGGCAGCGCGGTGATGTACGCGATGAAGCGCATCCGCGACAGCGGCTTCGCGAGCCCGCGCAAGGTGATCGACGTCTCGGGCGACGGCCGCGAGACCACCTTTCGCGAGTGGCGCGTCACCCCGGGTCTCGCCCGCAGCGCGGCGACGGCGCAGGGCATCACCGTCAACGGCCTCGCCATCCTCACCGACGATCCCGACCTCGACCGCTACTACCGCGCCGAGGTCGTCGGCGGCTTCGGCGCCTTCGTCATCGCCGCCGGTTCGATCGACGACTTCGCCCGCGCCATGCGCCTGAAGCTGCTGCGCGAGATCGAGCACCGGCCCATCGTCAGCCGGCTCGCGGGCGAGGCGGAGTAACGTCGCTCCGCCGCCTAGAGCATCGGCAGCGGGCTCGGGCCCGAGGGCGGCGGGAAGGCGCGGTCGATTTCGGCCATGTCGTCGGGCGCCAGGCCGAGCTCGAGCGCCGCGTGGTTCTCGCGCAGATGCGCGCCGTTCGACGCCTTCGGTATGGCGATGACGCCGCGGGCGAGGAGCCACGCGAGCGCCACCTGCAGCGGCTTCGCTTCGTGGCGCCGGGCGATCGCCGCGAGCGCCTTGTTCTTCGGCAGCCGCCCTTCGCCGAGCGGCGTGTACGCCATCACCGCGACGCCGTGCTCGCGGCACCACGGCGCCAGGTCCCACTCGACGTTGCGCCTGACCAGGTTGTAGAGCACCTGGTTGGCGGCCACGGCTTCGCCGCCGGGAAGCGCCGCGAGCTCCTCCATGTCGCCGGTGTCGAGGTTGCTCACGCCCCAGTGGCGGATCTTGCCGTCGGCGACGAGCCGCGTGAACGCCGCGAGCGTCTCGGCAAGCGGCACATCGCCGCGCCAGTGCAGCATGTAGAGGTCGATGCGGTCGGTGCCGAGGCGCTTCAGGCTGCGCTCGCACGCCGCCACCGCGCCCTTTCGCGAGGCGTTGTGCGGGTACACCTTGCTGACCACGAAGACCTCGTCGCGACGGCCGGCGATGGCCTCGCCGACGACCTCCTCGGCGCCGCCCTCGCCGTACATCTCGGCGGTGTCGACGAGCGTCATGCCGAGATCGAGCCCGGCGCGCAGCGCCGCGACCTCGCCCGAGCGCGCCCGCTTGCGCTCGCCCATGCGCCAGGTGCCTTGGCCCAGCGCCGGCACCTCTTCGCCCGAGGGCAGTCGAACGGTCCGCATACGGGTATCCTTCGCCTGGGGGATGTTCGCCGCGTCAACGCGTGGGGTCGGGCGACACGCGCACGAGCTGCTTGCCGAAATTGCGCCCCTCCAGGAGGCCGATCATCGTCTCGGGCGCATTCTCGAGGCCGTCGACGATGTCCTCGCGATAGAGCACATGGCGCTCGCGCACCCACGCGCCCATCTCGCGCTGGAAGTCGGCCTCGCGTTCGCGGAAGTCCCAGACGATGAAGCCGCGCAACGTCAGGCGCTTGGTGAGCACCGCGCGCATCAGCCGGGGCAGCAGGTTCGGCCCTTCGGGCAGCGCGGTCGCGTTGTAATGGGCGATGAGCCCGCAGACGGGAACGCGGGCGAAGGGGTTGAGGAGGTCGAGCACCGTCTCGAACACCGGCCCGCCGACGTTCTCCCAGTATATGTCGACGCCATCCGGGCAGGCGCTCTCGAGCGCCGCGGCGAAGTCGGGCGCGCGGTGGTCGACGCAGGCGTCGAAGCCGAGCTCGTCGGTGACGTAGGCGCACTTCTCCGAGCCGCCGGCGATGCCGACGGCGCGGCAGCCCTTGATCTTGGCGATCTGGCCGACGACCGAGCCGACCGCACCCGAGGCCGCGGCGACGACGAGGGTCTCGCCGTCCTTGGGCTTTCCGATTTCCAGCAGGCCCGAATACGCGGTCATTCCGGGCATGCCGAGCACGCCGAGCGCGGTTGAGATCGGCGCGGCGCTCGGGTCGAGCTTGCGCATGCCGCTCGCGTCCGACACCGAGTAGTCCTGCCAGCCGCCGTAGCCGACGACGAAGTCGCCCGGCGCGTACCCTTGCGCGTCGGATTCGACGACACGCGCCACGGTGCCGCCGGCCATGACGCCGCCGACCTCGACCGGCGAGGTGTACGAAGGCGCGTCGCTCATGCGACCGCGCATGTAGGGATCGAGCGACAGATAGATCGTCTCGCACAGCATCTCGCCGGCGCCGGGCTGCGGTGCGGCGCCCTCGACGAGGCGGAAGTCGGAGGGCTTCGGTGCGCCCACGGGACGTGCGGCGAGGACGATCTGGCGGTTGCTTCGTTGCGGCATGTCTCCCTCCCGGATCGGCGGCAATGACGCGGCGGGCGCGCGTCCGCCCGGTTCGCGAGCCCGATCATAGACGGTTGGCGGCGGCGGCGTCACCCGCGCTCGGGGCGTGCTATGGTGAGGCGAGCGGAATTGCCGCGGTCGTGGACACCGGGATCCTCGCCGGTCGGTTCGGCCCCCCGTCGGCTGGTTTCCGGAGTGCAAGCGAATGTCCGACAATCTGCGCGGCGCGGTGTGGATTCTCGCCTCGTGCCTGGCGGCGACGGTGATGGTCATCGGCGTTCGCGGCCTTGCCGTCGACATGCATTCGATGCAGATCGCGTTCGCGCGCAGCGTCATCGGCCTCGCCATCGTCCTTCCCATCGTCGCCGCGCGCGGGCGGGCTCATTTCCGCACGCGGCGCTGGCGGTTGCACCTGGTGCGCGGGCTGATGGGAGTGGTGGCGCTCAACTGCGGATTCTATGCCATCTCGCAACTGCCGCTGGCGACGGTGACCGTGATCTTCTTCACCGCGCCGCTGTTCGTCACGCTGTTCGCCGTGCCGCTCCTCGGCGAGACCGTCGGTTGGCGGCGCTGGAGCGCCACCGGCGTCGGTTTCCTCGGCACGATGGTCGTGATCCAGCCGGGCTCCGCCGGGTTCGAGCCCACCATGCTGTTCGCGGTTCTGAGCTCGCTGATGTTCGCGCTCATCCTGATCATGGGCAAGAAGCTGTCGACCACCGAATCGCCCCACACGATGATGCTCTACGCGGGCGCCATCATGAGCGTCGGCTGCCTGCCGCCGGCGCTCATCGTGTGGAGCCCGCCGTCGCCGGTGGAGATCCTCCTGATGCTGGTCGTCGCCGTCTTCGGCACCCTGCGCAGCTACACCGACATCCGCGGCTACGCGACGGGCGAGGCGAGCTTCGTCGCCCCGTTCCAGTACGTGCGCATCATCCTCGCCGCGGTCGCGGGCTACGTGCTTTTCTTCGAGGTTCCCGACGCCAACGCGCTCGCCGGCGCCTCGGTGATCATCGCCAGCACGCTCTACATCGCCCAGCGCGAACGCCGCATCGGGCGTGCGGTCGGCGCGCGGGCGCTCGACGAATGAGCGGCGAACCGGGCGACGCCGTCCGGCGTCAGCTCGCGCTGCCGGAAACCTCCCGGAGCGTCGCGCGGTAGGCGTCGAGGTGGCCGCCGCCGAGGCGAACCGCGTTGCGCGCCGCCGCGATCGCCTCGGATCGTCGTCCCTGCCGGGCGAGGGCGTGGGCGAGGTTGTTCCACGCCGCCGACGCCTGGGAATCCTGTGCCAGCAACCTGCGGAACACCGCTTCCGCGCCGCGCGGATCGCCCAGCGAAAAGCGCGCGTTGCCGAGCCCCATCAGTGCCCCGAAGCTCGCGGGCCAGCGGTCCAGGATCGC
>JAZFVR010000223.1:0-3449 GCA_036447835.1 Alphaproteobacteria bacterium
TCAGCGCGCCTGCTGCAGGCGGTCGAGGCGCAGGCGATGGCGCGAATCGCTGAGGCGGCGCGTTCCGGCGACGACGGCGAGGAAGACGCCGATACCGGTGCCGCCGGCGATCAGGAACATGATCAGGATCTGGTACCTGACCGCCTCGACGGGATCGGCGCCGGCGAGAATCTGGCCCGTCATCATGCCGGGAAGCGCGATCAGGCCGGCCGCCGACATGGCGTTGATGATCGGCATCAGGCCGGCGCGCAGCGCGCGGTGCGAGACGGCGCTGAGGGCGGTCGCCCGGTCGGCGCCGAGCGCGAGCCGCGCCTCGATCGCCGCGCGCTCGCGCGACGCCGCGCTCACCAGCGCGTCGAGCGCCAGGCTTACCCCGGTCATGGCATTGCCGAGGATCATGCCGAGCAACGGGATCGCATAGCGCGGCTGGTGCCACGGGTCGGGCTGCACCAGCGCCGCCAGCGCCAGCACCGCGACGAGGCCGGCGCCGACGGTGACGCTCAGGGTGCCGAGGCCGTAGGTCCAGGCGCCGGTGAAGCGGCGCGTCTGCCGCGCGTGCACCTCGTAGCCGGCGAGCAGCACCATGGCCAGCGCCATGAGCCCGGTCCACAGCGGCGACGCGAGCGCGAACAGCGCCTTGATGACGAAACCGACGAGAAAGAGCTGGACCGCCGTGCGCACCGCGGCGACGAGCAGCGAGCGCTCGAGCCCGAGCCCGAGGCGCAGCGAAAGGCCGGCGTTGACGACGACGAGCAACGCCGCGATCGCGAGATCGAGCGCACTGAGCTGCACCGCGCTCACGCCGCCACCGTCTCGATGCGGCGACCGGCGATGCGCAGGCGGCGGGCCGCGAGGCGCGCCCCTCTTGCCGGATCGTGGGTGACGAGAAGGATCGCAGCGCCGCGCCGCAGCCGCTCGGCAAGCACGTCCTCGACGCAGCGCGCCGCCGCCTCGTCGAGCGCCGCCGTCGGCTCGTCGAGCAGGAGCACGCGCGGCTCGTTGAGCAGCACGCGCGCGAGCGCGAGGCGCTGGCGTTCGCCGGTCGAGGTCTCGCCGACGCGCTGACCGAGGAGGCCTTCGGCGAGCCCGAGTATGGGCAGGAGCTCGGCGAGTGCGCCGCGGTCGGCAAAGTGATCGCCGACGACGTCTTCCCACCAGCCGGGCTCGGCGGCGAGGTAGGCGACCTGGCGCCGCCACTCGGGCGCCGGGGTCGCCTCGCGCGCCCGGCCGTCGAGCGTGACCCGCCCCTCATTGGGGTCGAGGTCGGCGAGGGCACGCAGCACCAGGCTCTTGCCCGAGCCCGACGGGCCGGTGAGCGCGAGACACTCGCCGGCGTCGATGTCGAGATCGATGGGATCGAGGCCGGGAACGACGAGCCCGCGGACGCTGATCATACGCGGCCTCGAGGCGCGGCTCAGCGCGGCGCGACCCGCCCGGCGCACGGCGGGCGGTGGGTCGGCGTCACTTTACCGGCTCGAGGGTGCCGGGTTTGCGGCGTTTGGGTCCGCGGCGCCGCGCCTTGGGCGGCGGGCCGTCGTCGAAGTCGAAGGTGAGCTTGTCGCCCGCGAGCCCGACGGTGACGCGGCCGCCCTTGGCGAGCCGGCCGAACAGCAGCTCGTCGGCGAGCGGCTTCTTGAGGTGCTCCTGGATGAAGCGGGCGAGCGGGCGGGCGCCGTTCTGCTTGTCGTAACCGCGCTCGGCGATCCACAGGCGCGCCTCGGGCGCGAGCGAGATGGTGACGCCGCGGTCGGCGAGCTGGGCCTCGAGCTCGCGCACGAACTTGTCGACCACGTGGCCGACGATCTCGGGCGAGAGCCCCGAGAAGGTGATGATCGCGTCGAGCCGGTTGCGGAACTCGGGCATGAACATGCGCTTGATCGCCTCCTCGTCCTCGCCCTCGCGCTCGCTGCGGCCAAAGCCTATCGCCGGCTTCGCCATCTCGGCGGCGCCGGCATTCGTCGTCATGATGAGGACGATGTTGCGGAAGTCGACGTTCTTGCCGTTGTGGTCGGTGAGGCGGCCGTAATCCATGATCTGCAGCAGGATGTTGAAGAGATCGGGATGCGCCTTCTCGATCTCGTCGAGCAGCAGCACCGAGTGGGGGTTCTGGTCGACGCCGTCGGTGAGCAACCCGCCCTGGTCGAAGCCGACGTAACCCGGCGGCGCGCCGATCAGCCGCGAGACCGTGTGGCGCTCCATATATTCCGACATGTCGAAGCGGATCAGCTCGATGCCCATGGTCTTGGCGAGCTGGCGCGCGGCCTCGGTCTTGCCGACGCCGGTGGGGCCCGAGAACAGATAGCAGCCGATCGGCTTCTCGGGCTCGCGCAGGCCCGCGCGCGCAAGCTTGATGGCGCTGACGAGCGCGTCGATCGCCTCGTCCTGACCGAACACCACCCGCTTGAGCTCGGCCCCGAGATCGCGCAGCGAGCGCTTGTCTTCGCGCGAGACGCGCTTCGGCGGAATGCGCGCCATCTTGGCGATGATGGTCTCGATGTCCCTGACGCCGATGGTCTTGCGGCGGCGGTTCTCGGGCACCAGCATCTGCGCCGCGCCGACCTCGTCGATGACGTCGATTGCCTTGTCGGGAAGCTTGCGGTCGCTGATGTAGCGCGCCGACAGCTCGACCGCGGTGCGCAGCGCCTCGGCCGTGTAGCGCACCCGGTGGTACTCCTCGTAATAGGGCTTGAGCCCCTGGAGAATCTTCACCGTGTCCTCGACGCTGGGCTCGGCGATGTCGATCTTCTGGAAGCGCCGCACCAGTGCCCGGTCCTTCTCGAAGTAGTTGCGGTACTCCTTGTAGGTGGTCGAGCCGATGCAGCGCAGGCTGCCGCCGGCCAGCGCCGGCTTCAACAGATTCGAGGCGTCGAGCGAGCCGCCGCTGGTGGCGCCGGCGCCGATCACCGTGTGGATCTCGTCGATGAACAGGATCGCGCCGTCGTGCGCTTCGAGTTCCTTGATCACCGCCTTGATGCGTTCCTCGAAGTCGCCGCGGTAGCGCGTGCCGGCGAGCAGCGCGCCCATGTCGAGCTGGAAGATGGTGGCGTTGAGCAGCACGTCGGGAACCTCGCCGCAGGTGATGCGGCGCGCCAGCCCCTCGGCGATGGCGGTCTTGCCGACGCCGGCGTCGCCGACGTAGAGCGGGTTGTTCTTGGTGCGCCGGCACAGCACCTGGATGGTGCGCTCGACCTCGTTCTTACGCCCCACCAGCGGGTCTATCTTGCCCGCCATGGCCTTCTTGTTGAGGTCGACGCAGTAGGCGTCGAGCGCCTCGCTGCCGTCACTCACGACGCGCTCTTCGTCGTCCTCGTCGGCGCCGTACACGTGTGGGGTCTCGTCCTCCCCCGGCACCTTGGAGATGCCGTGCGAGATGTAGCTCACCGCGTCGAGCCGCGACATCTCGTGCTGCTGGAGGAAGTAGACGGCGTGCGATTCGCGCTCCGAGAACA
>JAZFVR010000224.1:0-2296 GCA_036447835.1 Alphaproteobacteria bacterium
GGTGCTCGAGAAGCGCGGCAATGCCGACCGCGCCGCCGCCCTCGGCGACCAGCCCCTCCTCCTTGTACGCATGCGCCATCGCCGCCGCGATCCGCCCCTCGCCGACGAGGACGAGGTCATCGACGTAGTCGCGCACCAGCGCGAAGGTGTAGCGGTTGTCGAGGCCGATGCCACCGCCGAGGCTGTCGGCGAGGCTGGGCAGCTCGTCGACCTGGACCGGCCTGCCCGCCTGCTGGCTGTGATACATCGCCGGTCCCCGCTCCATCGAGACGCCGACGACGCGCACCCCCGGCCGCGCCGATTTGAGCGCGACGGCGATGCCCGAGACGAGGCCGCCGCCCGAGACCGGCACCAGCACGCTATCGACCTCGGGCATGTCCTCGAGGATCTCGAGGCCGATGGTGCCCTGCCCGGCGATCACGAAGCGGTCGTCGAACGGCGACACCATGACCATGCCCTCCTCGGCGACCAAGCGCCCGGCCTCGACCTCGGCCTCGTCCTGGCTGTCGCCGACGATGCGCACCTCGGCACCGAGATCGCGGATCGCCTGCACCTTGTTGCCAGGCACGAGATTCGAGAGGCAGACGATCGCCCCGATGCCGAGCGCCTTCGCCGCATGGGCGACGGCGCGGCCGTGGTTGCCGGTGGAGACGGTGACGACGCCGTGCGCCGCGTCGCCGTCCGACAGGCTCAGGAGGCGGTTGGTCGCGCCCCCGATCTTGAACGAGCCGGTGTCCTGCTCGGTCTCGAGCTTAAGGTACACCGAGGCCCTCGTGAGGCGCGAAAGCGACGTCGACGGCACCAGCGGCGTCCGCCGCACGCGCGTCGCGATCGCCTCACGGGCGCGCTCGATGTCGCGCAAGGTCACGCTGACATCCGCCATTACGGTTGCGCTTCCCCGAATACGCGCCTTCGCGCGCCACTATAGCGTCGGCGCGTGCCACATGGGGCGCAGACATCGCCGCGCGATGCGGCTACAAATGGCGGCGGAGGGAGGCGATGGCCGAGGGCGGTTCGAGGGTCTCGACCGATATCGACTACGAGCGCGACGGCAAGCAGGTCTCGTATCTCGCCGTGCCGCACTCGCGCGACGCCTCGGCGTGGGGCGCGCTCATGGTGCCGATCATCTGCGTGCGCAACGGCGACGGCCCCACGGTGCTGTTCATCGGCGCCAACCATGGCGACGAGTACGAGGGCCCGGTCTCGCTCCTCAAGCTCGGCCGCGAGCTCGATCCGGACGCGGTGCGCGGGCGCGTCATCATCGTGCCGGCGCTCAACCTGCCGGCGCTCGTAGCCGGCCGGCGCCTGTCGCCGATCGACGGCAAGAACATGAACCGCGTCTTCCCGGGCGAGCGCGACGGCACCATCACCCCGGTCATCGCCCACTACGTGTCGAGTGCGCTGTTGCCGCGCGCCGACGTGGTCGTCGACATCCACTCGGGCGGCAGCTCGCTCGTCTTCATGCCCGCGGTGGTCATGCACCACCTCGAGGACCGCGCGCAGATGGACAAGACGCTCGCCGCGCTCGAGGCGTTCGGCGCGCCGCTGGGCCTGGTGCTGCGCGAGCTCGACCCCGCCGGCATGCTCGACACCGCGGTCGAGGAGGCGGGAAAGATATTCCTGTCGACCGAGCTCGGCGGCGGCGGCGGGATGACACCGACGAGCGTCGAGATCGCCGACACCGGGGTGCGCAACCTGCTCAGGCATTTCGGCGTCATCGAGGGCGACATCGTCGCGCCCGAAGAGCGCGGCCGGGCCCCCACCCGGCTGATGGAGACGCCCGACGGCGCGAGCTTCGTCATGGCGCCAGAGGACGGGCTTTACGAGCCCTTCGTCGAGGTCGGCGAGCCGGTCGAGGCCGGCGGCGCGCTCGGCCAGCTCCACTTCGTGGCGACGCCGGAGCGCCCGCCGGTGGCGGTGGTCGCGCGGCGTTCGGGCCTGCTCGTCTGCCGCCGCGCCCGGGGGCACGCCGAGCAGGGCGACAGCCTCGCGGTCGTCGCCGGCGACTACGCCGCGCGCTGAAGCGGCCGCCGCGATGCGCGGCGGCGTGTCAGCGAACGGCGGACGGCGTCAGGCGATCGATTCGCTCGGCCCGAGGGCGCTGGTCGTAAAGGAGGGGAAGGTCATCGACGACGGCATGCCGGGAATGATGCCGAGCACGATGTAGGCGTGCGTCAGGTTCCTCACGCTGATCGTCACGGTCGGCGTGACGATGCCCGGCGCCAACGGGCCGTCGAGCCCGCTCGCGCTGTAGGTGATGCGCACGTTGGCCGACTGGATGTCGGGGAAGATGGCC
>JAZFVR010000225.1:0-9753 GCA_036447835.1 Alphaproteobacteria bacterium
GTGCCGAGCGCGTTGTCCTGCCTGAGCTGCACCACGGCGTAGGGTTTCTCCCGGGGGGCGTGCGCGTTGGTGAGGCCGACCGGCTTCATCGGCCCGAAGCGCAGCGTCTCGCGGCCGCGCGCGGCCATCACCTCGATCGGCAGGCAGCCCTCGAAGTACGGCGTCGTCTCCTCCCACTCCTTGAACGCGGTCGTCTCGCTGGCGAGCAGCGCGTCGACGAAGGCCTCGTATTGCGCGCGGTCGAGCGGGCAGTTGACGTAGGCGGCGGCGTCGCCCGCGGGGCCTTCGCGGTCGTAGCGCGACTGCATCCAGGCGGTGCCGAAGTCGATCGAGTCGCGATAGACGATCGGCGCGATGGCGTCGAAGAAGGCGAGGCTCTCCTCGCCGGTCGCCTCGCCGATCGCCGCGGCGAGCGCGGGCGAGGTGAGCGGCCCGGTGGCGACGATCGCGAGCCCCCAGTCCGCGGCCGGCAGGCCGGGGACCTCCTGGCGGCGGATGTCGACCTTGGGCTCGGCCGCGAGCGCCGCCTCGACCGCTTGGGCGAAGCCCTCGCGATCGACCGCCAGCGCGCCGCCCGCCGGCACCTTGTGCGCATCGGCGCAGGCCATCACCAGCGAACCGCAGCGGCGCATCTCCTCGTGCAGCAGGCCGACGGCGTTGTGCCCGGCGTCGTCGGAGCGAAACGAGTTCGAACACACGAGCTCGGCGAGGCGGCCCGAGACGTGGGCCTCGGTGCCGCGCGCCGGGCGCATCTCGTGCAGCACCACGGGCACGCCGGCGCGCGCCAGCTGCCATGCCGCGTCGCAGCCCGCGAGCCCGCCGCCGACGACGTGGACGGGATGTTCTGACGTGTCGGCCATCGCCTACGAATGTGATCCGCCCGGCGCCGAAACTCAAGCGTCCAAGACGGTTGCCGGCGCTCGCCCTCCGTGTAAGCTTGGGGCCGCGGCAACGGGGAGGAGGGGATGGCCGACGAGGCGGTCGACGAGAAGCGGCGCGCCGCCGAGCGCAGCCTCGACTACGTGGAGGACGGCATGGTGCTCGGTCTCGGCACCGGTTCGACCGCGGCGCATGTGGTTCGTCTGTTGGGCGCGCGTGTGCGCGACGGGCTCAACATCACCGGCGTGCCGACCTCGCGCGCGACCGAGGCGCTGGCCGAGGAATGTGGCGTCGCGCTCACCACCCTCGAGGAGGTGACGCGCGTCGACCTCACCATCGACGGCGCCGACGAGGTCGACCCAGAGCTCGGGCTGATCAAGGGCGGCGGCGGTGCGCTCCTGCGCGAGAAGATCGTCGCTTCGGTCTCGGAACGGCTCGTCGTCGTCGTCGATTCGTCGAAGCTCGTTCCGCGCCTCGGCGCGTATCCCCTGCCCATCGAGGCGACGCCGTTCGCGTGGAAGGTGGTGGCCGAGGCGCTCGCGGCGACGGGCGCGCGGCCTTCGCTCAGGCGCCGGCGCGACGGCAAGCCGTTCCATACCGACGAGGGCAACTACCTCATCGACTGCGCCTACGGCGCCATCGACGACGCCCACGCGCTGGCGCGCCGCATAGAGGCCGTGGTCGGTGTCGTCGAACACGGCCTATTCCTCGACATGGCCGACGTGGTGGTGGTGGGGCGCGGCGGCGGTGCCGACGTCATCGAGCGCATCGAGGGCGCGCAGGCACCCTGACGGCGAGGAGCGCGCCGCTCCAGCCCTGGGCGGGCCGCGACGCAACGGCAAACGACCGGCGCGAACGCCGGTCGTTTCGGGAGTGTCGAGTGCTTCAGTACTTGGACGGGCGGGCAGCTGTCTGCGGTTCCGTTCCTACGCCGCCGGGCGCGGTGTCGGCACCGCGGCACGCCACGATGTCTGCCCCCAATCGCTGAAGCCGAGACTACGGCCGAAGCCTGAAGGAACGGTTAATACCCTTACGATCCGGCGACTTCCGGCGCCCTCGGCCGTGGGCGGCAGCCGGGGCCGGGGCTATTCGCCCGCGACCAGCTCCTGCGCCTTGGCGCGGGCCGCGGCGAGGTCCTCTTCGCCGAGCACCGCGGCGACGATGTCGCGGTTGCGCGCGGCGCCCGGGTAGCCCGTCTCGGCGAGGACGGCGAACCAGGCGAAGGCCGAGACGCGGTCGCGCTCGACCCCCTCGCCGTTGCTGAGCATCAGCGCGGCGCTGTACCGGGCGCCTGCTATGCCCTTCTCGGCCGCCATGAGGTTGAGTGTCGCCGCCGCCACCAGGTTCCGCCGCGTCACGTCGCCCTGGTAGTAGATCTCGGCGAGCAGTGCCTGCGCCATGGGGTTGTCGGCCGCCGCCGCGCGCTTGAGCCATACGAGCGCCTTGCCGATGTCCTGGGCGACGGCGTTGTCGCCCTCGCCGGCGCCGTTGTAATACATGAAGCCGAGGCTGAACGCCGCGAGGTCGTGGCCCTGCCCGGCGGCCTTCTCGTACCACGACGCCGCGGCCGTGTAGTCGCGTGCCACGCCGTCGCCGTGGTCGTGCATGACGCCGACGATATATTGCGCTTCGGAGTCGCCCTCGCGGGCAAGCGGCAACAGCTCGTCGAGCGCCATCCGGTAGTCGCCGGCGAGGTAGGCGCGCTCGCCGCTGTCGACGCCGGCCTGGGCGGCGGTCGCCAGAGCGGCCGCCACGATGGCTGTGAGAAAAATCCGTTTCATGTTCACGGCCTTTTCGAGATTGCGCCTGTCTGGCCGCGGCCGGGCGGTTCGGCTACAGAAGCGCGAGCGCCATGCCGACCAGGATGACGGCGGCGGCGGCGGTGGAAACCGTCATCAGACGCGTGAAACCGCGCCACGTCCTGACATGTTCCTCGAAGTCAGCATCTCGTCCGTCGCTCATGTCGACACTCTCGGTCATCGAAAACAATGTTGTCGAACCCTCGGCGGGCCCCTTGGCGCGTCGCCTGTCGGTCGCCTCGCGCCGTTGCCGCGCGTCGCAGACCAACGCGCCTATGCGCAAACGCGACGCGGCCCGAATATAGCACCGGGACTCGTCCGAATCTGAGTCCTTTTCGCCGTTTCGTTGGCGCGATTTTCGCACGTCTGAGACGAGCGGAGCAAAAACATATGACAAAGTCGGATCGTCGCGTAGACTCGCATCGTCGCCGCCGATCCGACACGTCATCGCGGGGCCACAAAAACACAAAACGAAGGGCAGGGCACAGATGTTTGGTGATCGTTCGAAGCCGGGGTCGCCGTTCGACAAGAGTCGCGGCAAACCCCCGGGTCCGATGCCGGTTGCACCCAGGCCGCGTTTTCCCTCGGCGCCGCGGCCGAGCGATGCGCGTGGGAGCGAACGGGCACGCGGGCCCGTTGCACCATCGCCCGACAACGCCGCGAACCAGGACGTCGAGTCGGTTCCCTTCGAATCGCGGCGCGATGAAAGGCGGCTCATCGTCGGCAAGGGCATCGTGATGAAGGGTGAGGTCTCGACCTGCGATCGCCTCGTGGTCGAGGGCCGCGTCGAGGCGAGTCTCGGCGAAACCGACGTCATCGCCATCGCCGAGGGCGGCGAGTTCAAGGGCACCGCCGAGGTCAACGAGGCCGACATCAGCGGCACATTCGAAGGCACGCTCTCGGTCGCCAATCGTCTCATGGTGCGCGCCAAGGGCCAGGTCAGTGGCGACATCCGTTACGGCGAGCTCGAGGTCGAGCGCGGCGGCCGTGTGAACGGCCAGGTGCAGGCCGCGGTCAAGGAGAGCGACGGCCGCAAGGGCGCGAGCACCGCAAAGCCCGGCTGAGGCGGTCGACCGCCCGCGCACGCCGACTCCCTCCCGACGCAGTCGCAAGCGTGCCCGCGCACGCAGGTTTCGACGGGCGCAGGAAGCCATCTGCGGGGAGATCGTGGCACGCGAGGGAGGAGACCCGCGCCTCGGCCGACGGTGCATGGCGATCATCGCACTGGCGGTATTGCTCGGCGCCCGGCCGGCGGCGTATGGGCCGGCGCAGGCGACCACGCTTCCTCCCCAGGCCTCCGGCGGACTCGCCATCGGCTATCGCTTCTGAGCGCCCGGGCGCCCGCAGGAGCCGCCACGATCATCGCGCACGCCAAGGGAAGCCATGATCGGGCGCCGCTCGAGCCCGGGTTGTGGGACCTCGCCGCCACGCCGCTGTAATGCGCTATGGTCCTATAAGGCAGTTATACATGACTCTATTACGAAATCATCTCAATGCCTTAATTGATGTTACTAGTGTAACACTAGAGGACGCTGCCAGGAGCGGCGATGCGGCGGCAGACGATTTCGCGGATCTCGCCGACGTGCTGCGCGGGATCGAGCCGGGGCCGGTCGTGCGGTCGCCGGCGCGGCTTCCCGTGTGCCGCCACTGGGACGCGGCGCTGGCGCTCGCCGAAGGCGACACGGCGACGGCGCTGGCGGCGGCGCTGCGGCCCCTCGCCGGCGCGCTCGCGTGGATCCAGAACCCGAACTTTACCGCCGAAAACATTGGCCGGGGGTTCGTCGAAAACTATGGCTACGCCGACGTGGTGAGCCCGCGCGGGCTGGTGGCGAGCGACGAAATCGCGCTCGGAGTGCTGCTGCTGGCGCCGGGTCTCACCTACCCGCCGCACGCCCACCCGGCGCTCGAGGTCTACTGCGTCGTCGGCGGCGACGCCGAGTGGCGGCGCGGCGACGGCCCGTGGACCCGCAGATCCCCGGGAAGCCTCATCCACCACGCCCCGGGCGAGGTCCATGCGACGCGCACCGGGCGCCAGCCGCTGCTCGCGCTCTACCTCTGGCGCGGCCATCTCGACACTCCGGCCGAGCTGACGGGCGGGGCCTGAAATGGCTCTCGACGCGGCCGCTTGTGCTCGCCGCAAAATCGAATATCATTTCAATTGGACAACCGCGGCGGAGGCACTGCCTATGAGCGATAGGAAGCTATGCGCGCTCGTCGTGCTGACGATACTGGTTGGCGCCTGTATTGCCCCGGCGACCCAGAGGACGCCGATCGATCCCGAGCTCGTTGCCCGCGAGGCCGAGAAACAGCGCGAGCTTGCGCTCAAGGACTGGATCGCCGGGCAGGAAAGGTTGTGGTCGGTTTCGTACCGGCTGTTGACTGGCGCGGCGGATATGTGTGGCGAACGGGTGCGGCCGGTGCTCGGGCTGCGGGCGTGGAGCGCGGCCGAGTTCTCGGATGAATACCGGCCTATCGTCGAGCGCCTCAACGACTACAGCGACGACGTGTTCCTCGTCGACGTCGTCGATGGATCGCCTGCCGCCGTGGCCGGGCTGAAGCCGGGCGACAGGCTCGTGCGTATCGGCGGCTGGAATGCGCCGAGCGGCAAGGGCGCGGTCGAGGAGGCGATCACGCGTTTCAAGGAGGTCGCAAGGTCGGGCGGGTCCGTGCCGGTGTCGATCACCCGCAAGGGAAAACGGGTCGATGTCGAAATCCATCCCGAGCCGGGCTGCGATTACGACGTCGAACTTCAGCGAAGCGATGCTGTCAATGCCTTCGCCGACGGCGACCGCATCGTCCTCACCAGCGCCATGATGCGCTTCGTCAGGGACGACACCGAACTCGCCACCGTCGTTGCTCACGAGATCGCCCATAACGCCATGGGTCACGTCGACGCCAAGAGGACGAACGCGATGGCGGGCGCCGGTATCGGTCTGATCTTCGATATCCTGGCGGCGGTCGCGGGCGCCAATACCCAGGGCGGCTTCTCGAGACTGGGCGCCCAGGCGGGAGGCGGGGCGTACTCCCAGGAGTTCGAGGCCGAGGCCGACTACGTCGGGCTCTACATGATGGCGAAGGCGGGCATGGAGGTGGCCGGCACGCCCGACTTCTGGCGCCGCATGGCCGTCGTGCATCCGCAGGCGATCAAGAACAACCATTCGGCGACCCACCCGCCGACTCCCGAACGCTTTCTCGGTCTCGAAAACGCGGTCAAGGAGATCGAAGCCAAGCGCATGTCGGGTTTGGCGCTGCTGCCCGAAATGAAGGTCGAGCCCACGCCACGTGCGACCGAGTCGGCGGGGCCGTCGACGGCGCTGACCAAGTAGGAAGCCCGCTCCGCGCCGCCGCCCCTGCGCGCCGATAAGCCGGCCGGCGCGCCGCCGGCGCGTTCAGGAGAACGCCTTGAAGGCGATGAGGGTGAAGGTGTCCCTGATGCCGGGGAGCGTCTGCACGCGCTCGGTGACGAAGTGGCCGATGTCGGCGTCGGCGTCGAGATAGCATTTCATCAGCAGGTCATACTGCCCCGAGATCGAGTGCACCTCGGATACCTGCTCGACCTCCTGCACCGCCGCGTCGGCGACGCGGTAGGCCTGGCCGAGTTCGCATTTGACCATGACGAAGATCGTCTGCATCGGGTCTGCTCCCTACTCGTCGACGGAGCGGGTCGGCCGCAACAGGAACGCGGGGACGTGATCGCCGAGGCCGACCACCGGCTCCTTGCTCGTCTTCCCCTTGCGCTTGTCCTTGCCGGCGCGCCGCGCAGCCTTCTCTGGCCGGGTCGTGGCGGCCGGCTCCGCCTTGCGTTTGGGCGTGCGCTTGTCCCTGCCCGCGGCCTTCATTTGCGCCGGCGCCGTCTCCTTCGCCGCCTTCTTGCGCCGGCGTCCGGGAGCGCGCTGGCGCGCCTCCTGTTTCGCCTCCTTCTCTTCTGCCGATTCGGTCGCGTCCCTCTCTTCGGTCTTGTCGACTGCGGCCCCGGGCGCCTCGCCGTCGACGACGCCGATGCGCGGTATGTCGCGCTTGACCAGCCGCTCGATCGCCGCCACGAACTTGGCGTCGTCGGGCGCCGCGAGAGTGATCGCGCGGCCGCGGTGGCCGGCGCGCCCGGTGCGGCCGATGCGGTGCACGTAGTCCTCGGCGTGGATCGGCACGTCGAAGTTGAAGACGTGACTGAGCCCGTAGATGTCGAGCCCGCGCCCGGCGACGTCGGTGGCGACGAGGAAACGCACTTCGCCGCGCTTGAAGGCGTCGAGCGTCTCGCTGCGCGCCGACTGCGGCATGTCGCCGTGCAACGCCGCCGCATCGAGGCCGGCGCGCTTGAGCGCCCGGCTGAGCGTGTCGACGTCGCGCTTGCGGTTGCAGAAGATCAGCGCGTTCGTCACCGTCTCGCCCTGGAGCAGCATGCGCAGCGTCTTGGTCTTGTCGCGCTTGCCGACCGGCGCGATGGCGTGGCTCACCATCTCCGCCGGCGACGCCGGCGGGTCGACGCGCACTTCTTTCGGGTTGTGCAGGAACTTGTCGCCGAGGCGGCGGATCTCCTTGCCCAGCGTCGCCGAGAAGAACAGCGTCTGGCGCAAGGGCGGCAGCAGGCCGACGATGCGCTCGACGTCGGGGATGAAGCCCATGTCGAGCATGCGGTCGGCCTCGTCGATGACCAAAATCTTGACCCCGGTAAGCAGGATGCGGCCGCGCTCGAACAAGTCGAGGAAGCGCCCGGGCGTGGCGATCAGCACGTCGATGTTGCGGCTCAGCGCCTGCTCCTGCTCGGTGATCGAGACGCCGCCGATGAGGAGCGCCTTGGTCAGGCGGTGGTACTTGCCGTAAATCTCGAAGTTCTCGGAGATCTGCGTCGCCAGCTCGCGCGTCGGCGTGATGATCAGCGAGCGCGGCATGCGCGCCCTGGCGCGGCCGCCGGCGAGGATCTCGATCATCGGCAGGGTGAAGGCCGCGGTCTTGCCGGTGCCGGTCTGGGCGCAGCCGAGCAGGTCGCGCCCCTGGAGCGCGACCGGGATGGCCTTTTCCTGGATCGGTGTC
The DNA here is from genome assembly GCA_036447835.1 of Alphaproteobacteria bacterium. Classification (GTDB taxonomy): domain Bacteria; phylum Pseudomonadota; class Alphaproteobacteria; order JAAXGF01; family JAAXGF01; genus JAZFVR01. The sequence continues at coordinate 7,710 of JAZFVR010000225.1, forward strand.
GGCTCGATGTAGCCGGCATCCGTCACCGCGCGCAGCAGTTCCGGACTGAGGCCGAGATCCTCGAAGCGCATCTGGTGGGGTTGTCGCCTTGGCCGAGTGGTTTCGGTCGATTGCGCCGCCCGGCATATATGAGGGCGTGAGCGGGCGCTGTCAACCGATGCGGCCGCGGGCGTCCTTGGCCTGCGCGGCGGCGTCGGTTAGTCTCGCCGCCGATCGATGGCTCGTTCGAGGGCTTCGCCGTGGCGACCGTGACGCTCGTTCCGTGATCGCAACGACTCCGCTCGTGCTGCTGCCCGGCCTGCTGCTCGACGCCGGGACGTGGCGGCACCAGATCGACGATCTCGCTGGCGTCGCCGAGGTAAGCGTCGGCGACCTCGCCGGCGGCGAGACGATCGCCGAAATCGCCCGGGCCGTGCTCGCCGCTGCGCCTTCGCGTTTCGCGCTCGCCGGGCTGTCGATGGGCGGCTACGTGGCGCTCGAGATCGCGCGCGCAGCACCCGATCGGGTGAGCCGCCTGGCGCTTTTCGGCACCAGCGCCCGCGCCGATTCGCCCGAGCGCGCGATGCGCCGGCGCGACCACTTGGCGCTGTGCGAGCGCGGGCGCTTCCAGGGCGTGACGCCGCGGCTGCTGCCGTTCTACCTGCACCCCGACAATCTCGACGACGAGGCGATCACCGCGCCGATCCTCGCGGCGTCGAAGGCCCTGGGCCGCGACGTGTTCATGCGCCAGACGCGCGCCATGATGGCGCGCGTCGACCGCCGCGACGCTTTGTCCGCAATCTCGTGCCCGACGCTCGTCGTCTGCGGGCGAGACGACGAGGTGACGCCGCCCGAGAATTCGCTCGAGATCGCCGCGGCGATCACCCGCGCCGACCTCGTCCTTCTCGGGCGCTGCGGCCACCTCGTGCCGCTCGAGCGTCCCGCGGCCGTGAGCGCGCATTTGCGTCAGTGGCTTTCGCGTTGACGCGCCGGCGCGGGAATGATGAATCGTAGCGCATGACGCACGGACCGGAGGGCACGCCATGGACCACATCCCGCTGATGGCCCGCTTCAACGGCTGGGTCAACGAGCGCCTCTACGATTCCGTCGCCGGCCTCGCCGACGATGCGTACCGCGAGGACCGCGGCGCGTTCTTCGGCTCGATCCACGCGACGCTCAACCACCTGCTCGTCGTCGACCGCCTGTGGACCCGGCGCATCGAGGGCGCCGAGCACGGGATCAAGGCGCTCGAGCAGATCCTCTGCGACGATTTCGAGCCCTTGCGCGCAGCGCGCCGCGACGAGGACGCGCGGCTCGTCGCGCTCGCCGACCGCCTCGCCGTGGAAGGCCGCCTCGAAGACACGATCACCTACCGCCGCATCCTCGGCTCGGGCGACCAGCACACCCGCGCCGACCATATTCTCGTCACGCTGTTCAACCACCAGACCCACCACCGCGGCCAGGTCCACTGCATGCTGACCCAGGCCGGCGTCACGCCGGGCCCGTGGGACGTCATCTGGTTCCTCGAGGACCTGGGGCTGAGCTGACGCGGCACGACCCAGTGCCTGCTCGCCGGGCGCAGCCGCGAATGCTATGATCGGAGCGGGCCGGATGTTGCCGGTCGCGTAATTGTGGGGGGGGGACGATCATGAGCACGGCCGAAGCGTCCATGGGCGGCGGCGAGTTCGTCGATTTCTGGAACGAGGTCCTCGTTCCCAAGTTCATCAAGTACCGTCACATCCTGGTCGGCGGCCTGGCGCACCACAGCGCCAGGATACTTCCGTCGCTCGAGATCGGCGAGGGCGACAGGGTGATCGACGTCGGCTGCGGCTTCGGCGACACGGCGATCGAGTTCGCCCGGCGCGTCGGTCCCTCGGGCTCGGTGCTCGGCATCGACTGCTGCGACGGGTTCCTCGCGTTCGCCCGTGCCGACGCCACGGCCGCCGGGGTGGAGAACGTCGCCTTCGTCGAGGGCGACGTCCAGAGCCACCGCTTCGAGCCGGTCCACGACTTCTGCTTCTCGCGCTTCGGCACGCAGTTCTTCGAGAACCCGGTCGCCGGGCTC
>JAZFVR010000226.1:0-5550 GCA_036447835.1 Alphaproteobacteria bacterium
GCAGCGGCTTCTACCGCGTGCAGCCCGACGAGCAGGGCGTCGAGTTGGTGTTCGGCGCGTGGGTCACGACCACCCAGCCGGGCCTCAACTACAACTGGCCGTCGCCGATCGGGCAGGTCTACACGCCCCAGGTGACCAAGGTGAACCGGGAGGAAATCGGCTTCCGCTCGGCCGTCGACACCGGCCGCGGCGTGGCCCAGCGCCAGCTACTCAGCGAAAGCCTGATGCTCACCGGCGACGAGAACATCGTCGACATCAACTTCGTCGTGCTCTGGGTGATCAAGGACGCCGGGGAGTACCTGTTCAACATCCGCGCGCAGCAGGAGACGGTGCGGGCGGTCGCCGAGAGCGCCATGCGCGAGATCATCGGCAAGACCGACATCGCCGCGGCGCTGGCAGAGGGACGCCTGAAAGTCGAGGTGGAAACCCTCGGGCTGATGCAGTCGGTGCTCGACGAGTACGGCGCGGGCATCCAGATCACCCAGGTGCAGCTGCAGAAGGTCGACCCGCCCGCGGCGGTGATCGCTGCGTTCCGTGACGTCCAGGCCGCCCGCGCCGACCGCGAGCGCACCATCAACGAGGCCCAGGCCTACGCCAACTCGATCCTTCCCCGCGCCCGCGGTGACGCGGCGCGGATCGAGCGCGAGGCCGAGGGCTACCGGCAGGAGGTGGTGGCGCGGGCACAGGGCGACGCCGAGCGCTTCCTCGCCGTCTACGACTCGTACAAGGTGGCCAAGGACGTCACGATCAGACGCATCTATCTCGAGACCATGCAGGACATCCTCAAGGGGACGAACAAGATCATCATCGACAGCAGCGGCGGCGGCGCCCAGGGCGTGCTGCCCTATCTGCCGTTGCCCGAGCTGCGCAAGCGGAGCACGGGCCAATGAGCCGCAACGCGCTCATCGGCATCGCGGTCGCCCTCGTCGTCGCCTTCGTCGTCGGCTCGAGTTCCGTGTACACGGTGCACCAGGCGGAACAGGCGCTGGTGCTGCAGTTCGGCAAGCCGCAGCGCGTGGTCGTGGAGCCGGGCCTCAAGTTCAAGATTCCGTTCGTCCAGAACGTCGAGATTTTCGATCGCCGCGTGCTCGAGTTCGACGTGCCTCCCGAGGAGGTGATCGCCTCCGACCAGAAGCGCCTCGTCGTCGATTCGTTTGCGCGCTACCGCATCGTCGATGCGCTCAAGTTCTTCCAGAGCGTCGGCAACGAAGGCGTGGTTCGCACGCGCCTCTCGCCGATCATCAACGCCGGCGTCCGCCGGGCGCTCGGCAACGTGCCGCTCCAGCACATCGTCTCGGGCGAGCGCGCGGCGCTGATGGGCGCGATCCGCGGCATCGTCAACACCGAGACCAGGGACTTCGGCATCGCCGTCGTCGACGTCCGCATCAAGCGGACCGACCTGCCCGAGGAGAACAGCCAGGCGATCTTTCGCCGCATGCAGACCGAGCGCGAACGCGAGGCCAAGGAGCTCCGCGCCGAGGGCGAGGAGGAGGGGCAGAAGATCCGCGCCCGCGCCGACCGCGACAAGGTCGTGCTCATCGCCGAGGCGCGCAAGACGGCGCAGATCATCCGCGGCGAGGGCGACGGCGAGGCGATACGCATCTTCGCCGAGGCGTTCGGCAAGGACGTCGAGTTCTTCGCCTTCTACCGCTCGATGGAGGCGTATCGCGAGGCGCTCGGCAGCGAGGACACCACCATGGTTCTCTCGCCCGACAGCGAGTTCTTCCGCTACTTCCGCTCGATTTCCGGCGACATAGCGGGCGGCGCCCCGGCCGAGTAGCCGTTTTCGTCCCTAAATAACCGGGTTCTTGATCTCGGCGTGGACAGCGTCGATCGCCGAGAGCACGTCGTCGGGCAGCGTGACGTCGCCGGCGGCGATGATCCTCTCGACGTGCTCGATCTGCGTGGCGCCGGGCAGGGCCGAGGTCACGCCGGGCCGGTTGCGCGTCCAGGCCACCGCCATGGTCGCCGGGTCGAGCCCTGCTTCGCGGGCGATCGCCACGTAGCGGTCGGCGGCGGCGAGCACGAGCGGCTGCGCGTAGCGCTCGCGGAAGCGCTCGGGGAAGCTGGCGAGGCGCGAGCCTTCGGGCATGGCGCCGCCCGAGTATTTGCCGCTCAGCACGCCCGCGGCGATCGACGAGAACGCCATCATGCCCACCTCCTCGCGCTCGCAGACCTCGGCCATGGCGTCCTCGAAGCCGCGCTTGAGCAGGTGATAGATGTTTTGCAGCGAGACCACGCGCGGCAGGCCGCTGTCCTCGGCGAGCGCGACGAGCCGCGTCAGCCCCCACGGGGTCTCGTTGCTCACCCCGGCGTAGCGCACCTTCCCCGCCGCAATGAGCCGCTCGAACGCCTCGAGTTGGGCCGCCATCGGCACCGCGCGGTCGGGCCAGTGGGTCTGGTAGAGGTCTATGTAGTCGGTGCCGAGGCGTTCGAGCGAGCCCTCGACCGCGCGCGCGAAATGGTGCCAGTCGAGCGCGTTGCCGCTGCCGCGCACCCAGGGCAGGAAACCCGAAGGCCCTTGGGAGGGGCCGCTGATCTTGCTGGCGACGATCACCGAGTCGCGCGGCTTGGTGGCGAGCCAGCTGGCCAGCACCGCCTCCGAGCGGCCGAAGCTCTCGGCCGTCGGCGGCACGGCGTACATCTCGGCCGTGTCGTAGAAGTTGATGCCGGCGTCGAAGGCGCGATCCATGAGGCGATGGCTCGTCGCCTCGTCGACCTGACCGCCGAAGGTCATGGTGCCGAGACAGATGTCGGAGACGGTGAGGCCGCTGCGGCCCAGCCGGCGGTACTCCATGGCGCGGTGATCCCTAACATTTGTTGTTCGCGGCGAAAACGGCTGGTAAATCTAGCCGCCATGCCCGCGCCCATCAACGCCTGTGGGGAGCGATGCTCGATTTCCTGACCGCACTGTGCCTCGTCCTCGTCCTCGAGGGCGCGCTCTACGCCCTGTTTCCCGACGGCATGAAGCGGACGATGGCGCAGGTCCTCACCATGCCGTCGTCGACGCTGCGCACGGCGGGCCTCACCGCCGCCGGGCTCGGCGTGCTGATCCTCTGGCTGGTGCGCGGGTGAGCGCGCACTATCGCGCCGTCGTCTGGGACGTCGACGGCGTGCTCATCGACAGCGAGCCGTTGCACCTGGAGAACCTGGTGCGCGTCTGCGGACGCTACGGCTATGCCTTCGACGAAGTCGACAACCGGCGCTGGCTCGGCAAGAGCTTCGCCGAGATGTGGCGGATGATGCCAGAGCTGCGGCGACTCGGCCGCTCCTACGACGAACTGCTCGGCGAGCTGCTCGATTACTACGTCGCCCGTGTCCACGCCGGCATGGCGCGGCCGCCGGCGCCCGAGGTGGTCGCCGGGCTCGCCCGCCGCGGGGTGCCGCAGGCGGTGGCCTCGTCGAGCCCGCGGCGCATCGTCGACGCAACCATCGCCGCCGTCGGCGTCACCGCGCATCTCGGCGCCTCGGTCGCCATCGACGACGTCGCCCACGGCAAGCCGGCGCCCGACCTCTACCTCGCGGCGGCCGAGCGCCTCGGCGTCGCGCCCGGCGACTGCCTCGCGGTCGAGGACACCGGAACCGGAGTCGCCGCGGCCAAGGCGGCGGGGCTCGGCGTCATCGCCTGGCCCAACGAGATGACCGCCGGCATGGACTTCTCGCGCGCCGACTGGCTGATCGACGACCTCCACGCCTTCGCCTGGGACGACACCGTCGGGCCTTAGCCCGCGCGCCGCGATCATTCGCGGAAGTCCGCGGCCCGGTAGCCCTGGATGTAGAGCAGCGCGGTGAGGTCGCCGTGGTCGATGCGCACCCGCGCGCTCTCGGCGACCACGGGCTTGGCGCGAAAGGCGACGCCCATGCCGGCGGCCTCGATCATGTCGAGGTCGTTGGCGCCGTCGCCCACGGCAATCGTTTCGGCCTCTCCGAGTCCGCATTTGGCGGCGAGCTTCGCGAGACGCGCGCGCTTGCCGGCGCGGTCGAGGATCGGCCGCCCGACCCGGCCGGTAACGCGGCCGTCGACGACGTCGAGCCTATTGGCATAGTCGAGGTCGAATCCGACGGCCCTGCGCACGCGCCCGCTGTAGCAGGTGAAGCCGCCCGAGATCAGCGCCGTCGTCGCGCCGTGGGCGCGCATGGTCTGCACCAGCGCCCGCGCCCCCGGCATCACCTCGATACGCGCGTAGAGCCGGTCGAGCGTATCGGTGGGAAGGCCGGCGAGCATGGCGACGCGATCGGCGAGCGCGGCCGCGAACTCGAGCTCGCCGCGAACCACCCGCTCGGTGATCGCCGCCACCTTGGCGCCGACGCCGGCGGCCGCCGCCAGCTCGTCGATCATCTCGTTGGCGATGATCGTCGATTCCATGTCGGCGACGAGCAGCTTCCTGCGCCGGCCGTCGCGCGGCTGGGCGACGACGTCGACCCCGGCGTCGGCGAGCCGCGTCCTGAGCGCCGTCTGGACTTCGACCGGGTCGCCGCGGGCGAAGCCGAGGTCGCAGGCGATGCCGGGCGCCAGCCAGTCGGGGGCGTCGGCCGGTGCCGCGCCGAGCTCGGCAAGCGCCGCGCGGGCCCCATCGATCATGCTATCGTCGATGCCCGCTCGGCGCGGATCGGCGATGACGGTGAGGACGTTCTCCATGGGCGGAAAATATGGTGGGGCGGCGGTGTTGGCAAGCCGGCCGGCGGCGCGATGAGCGCGGCGGTCGTCATCGTCGGCGGGCCGACCGCGAGCGGCAAGTCGGCGCTGGCGCTCGACCTCGCCGAAGCGCTCGACGGCGTCGTCATCAATGCCGACAGCATGCAGGTCTACCGCGAGCTGCGCATCCTCACCGCGCGGCCCGGCCCGGCCGCCGAGGCGCGCGCCCCGCATCGGCTCTACGGCGTGTTGCCGGCGGCCGAGGCGTGCTCGGCGGCGCGCTGGCGCGACATGGCGCTGGCCGAGATCGCCGCCGTGCGCGGGGCGGGCCGGCTGCCCGTCCTCGTCGGCGGCACCGGCCTTTACTTCCGCGCGCTCGACAAGGGGCTGGCGCCGGTGCCGGCAATCCGCGCCGCGGTGCGCGCCGCGGCGCGTGCGCGCCACGCCGAGCTCGGCGGCGAGGCCTTCCACGCCGCGCTCGCCGGGCGCGACCCCGAGATGGCGGCGCGGCTGGCGCCGGGCGACAGCCAGCGCCTGATCCGCGCCTGGGAGGTGGTCGAGGCGACCGGCGTCTCGCTCGCCGAGTGGCAACGGCGCGAAGCGCCCGGTGACGGCGCTTCGCTGTCGCCCGTTTCGCTGGTGCTGGCACCGCCACGGGGCGAGCTCTACGCCGCCTGCGACGCGCGCTTCGCCGCCATGGTCGAGGCCGGCGCGCTCGACGAGGTGGCGGCGCTCGACGCCCTCGGCCTCGCCCCCGAACTGCCGGCGATGAAGGCGCTCGGCGTGCGCGAGCTGCGCCGCCACCTCGCCGGCGAGCTCGCTCTCGACGCCGCCGTTGCTGCAGCGCAGCAAGCGACGCGCAACTATGCCAAGCGCCAGCTCACCTGGTTTCGCCACCAGATGCCGGAGGCGCG
>JAZFVR010000227.1:0-2445 GCA_036447835.1 Alphaproteobacteria bacterium
AGGCGCACAGCAGATAGGGCGTCGAGAACTCGTACTCGGCAAAGAAGCGCTCGAGCTCGAAGCGCGGAATCCTCATCGTCCCTCCCCGGCCGGGCGCCGTTCCCGCCACGGCCTGCGGCGGCGGGGACACGCGCACTCCCGGGTAATGATAGCCGCCGCGATGCCGAATGCGAAGTCGCGTAAGGCGCGTGGCGGCCGGAAGAAGAGCGGATTTACTCGCGCCAGAACGGCTTGTCGAATTCGGCCACGGCCGCGGCGCGGGAGACGCCGATATCGCGCAGCATGTGATCGTCGAGCTCCATCAGGTGATGGCGCTGGCCGATGCGGTCGTACCAGAGCGGGATCGCGCGGAGCAGGCGGGCGAGGCCGTCGGCGAGCGCATCGGCAATGGCGTCGAGGCCGATGCCCGAAGGCTGCGAGCGCCGGCCACCGGCGCTGGGAAGCTGTGCGTGTCCACCGCTGCACGAAACGGGCTGTACGTTCATCATCTCGGCTTCTCCTTCTCTGCCGGCGTGGCCGGCTTGGTGGTCGTTGTTGACCCCATCGATACGTCATCCCCGGGGTCTCGACAAACGATGATTGCTTATCATTCAGATTAGGAAATCTTATGTGATAAGGACGTCCGATCGTCGCCCGTCACGGCCTCTCGGCAAGCCCCGGAGGCGCCGGACAGTCCCGCATATAGTCCCATTTTCCCCGTGGTTCTATCCGGAACCTGCGGGCAAATCGGGCGGCCGGGGGACTCCGGTTCGGGGTTGTGTCGCGGGTGCCGGCGGGGTTAATATTCAATGAATAGGACTTATCCGAAAACGACCCGCTTGCCGGAACCGCCATGCCGCCGCGCGCCATGCTCGAATCGCGATTGCGCTTGCTCGCCAGGTTCTTTCCCACCCATGGCGCCGCCGCGCGTGTCGCCACGCGTGCCGGCACGCTGCGCGACCGCGGCATCGACTGAGGCGGCGAGAAAGCCATGGCCAGGCGGCTGCCCCCGCTCAACGCTCTGCGCGCCTTCGAGGCGGCTGCGCGGCATCTGAGCTTCACCCACGCGGCCGAGGAGCTCAACGTTACCCAGGCGGCGATCAGCCACCAGGTCAAGGCGCTCGAGGAGCGCCTCGGCGTGCAGCTCTTCCGCCGCCTCAACCGCGCGCTGTTGCTCACCGACGCCGGCCAGGCGTATCTGCCGCCGGTGCGCGACGCCTTCGACCGCCTCGACGAGGCGACCGAGCGCTTGTTCTCCCACGACAGCCGCGGGGCGCTGACGGTGAGCGTGCTGCCGTCGGTCGCCGCCAAGTGGCTGGTGCCGCGGCTCGGGCGCTTCCGCGAATCGCACCCCGATATCGACGTGCGCATCGACGCCAATATGCACCTGACCGACTTCTCGCGCGAAGACGTCGACGTGGCGCTGCGCTATGGCGGCGGCAAGTGGCCGGGGTTGCGCGCCGACCGCCTGATGACCGAGGACTTCTTCCCGGTGTGCAGCCCGGCGCTCCTCGAGGGGCCGGTTCCGTTGCGTACGCCCGAGGACCTGCGCCACCACACGCTGCTCCACGACGACAACCGCACCGACTGGACGGTGTGGTTCCTCGCCGCCGGCATCGAGGGCGGCGACCCGACGCGCGGCCCGGGGTTCACCGATTCGAGCCTCGTGCTCCAGGCCGCGGCCGAAGGCCAGGGCGTGGCACTCGGGCGCAGTGCGCTTGCCGCCGTCGACCTCGCCGCCGGGCGGCTCGTCAAGCCGTTCGACATCAGCCTGCCGGCGACCTTTGCCTACTACCTGGTCTGCCCCGAGACGACCGCCGAGCGGCCCAAGGTCGTCGCCTTCCGCGAGTGGCTGTTCGGCGAGGTCGCATACGACGACGCCGGCTAGCGCATAATCCGGCCGATTGGAATCGGTCGGATTATGCCAGCCCGCGCCAATCTTGTCGCGACAAGGGGGGCCGCCGCCCCTGCGGCCAGGCCTTGTGTAACGATAATTGGCCTGCGCGGCGATTGAGCGCAGGTCATCTTTGACTTGAGTAAAGATGACCGGAAAATGCTCTGAGGCGCGGCGCGCTCAGGCAGCGCGCTCAGGCGGCGATCTCGGCGTCGTCGTCGTTGGCGGCCACCGCCTCGAGCGCGTGTCCGCCACGGGTACGCAAACCCGCTGTCGGCCCGTTCAGGGTCTTCACGACATAGCGGATCTGGCCGCGCGGCAGGCCGATGTCCTTGAGTGTCGCGTCGGAGAGCGCCGACAGCTCGTCGAACGCGACGCGCCGCTTGCGCCAGGCGCGAAGCGCGTCGAGGGCGTTGCCCACGAGGTTCTCGATCGCGGTGATCGCGCGATAGGCGGCGATGGCGAGCGTCGGCGCCGCCGCGTCGTCGTGCCGTGGCGACGGATCGGGCAGGCGCCCGGCGATGATGTAGCTCTGGGTCAGGAGATCGAGTGAGTTCATTTTTCTAACACCT
>JAZFVR010000228.1:0-5901 GCA_036447835.1 Alphaproteobacteria bacterium
GCGAACCATAGGCGGCGAGGCTATTGCGGGCGGGACCGGCCGCACGGCCCACGCCGACGATGCTCACGGCGGGTCGGCGCCGCGGCTTGTGTCCTGCCCGATTTTATGTATGATTATCAAACGCATGACGCGCCCGCCCGACGCGCTGTGATTTGTAACACGCCCTCCTCGCCCCGGCTCGCCCTCCCTTGCGAGCCGGGGCGTTCTGTCCGTGTCCTCCGCTTCGGGACTATTCCGGGAGTTTCGGGACCATTTAGGCCCAAACGTTCCCGGATTGGCCCGTTCACGGGCCTTGTCAGGGCGCCGGAATGCCCTTATTTTCTGCGCATCGGGGCGTAGCGCAGCCTGGTAGCGCATCTGCTTTGGGAGCAGAGGGTCGCTGGTTCAAATCCGGCCGCCCCGACCAATCATTCCGCCCATCGGCCCGCATCGCCGGCCCCCGGCGGCGCCGTGTATGACACAATGTCCGACATTGGACATCGCCGGTCGCCGTGCTGTCCGACAGTAAGTGTCGTCTGTGTATCAAAAGGTTATCGCGTTTTTCCGAGCATTCACATGAAAAATGGGTATGACGCCGCAGCGCCGTCGGGGCCCGCCCCGGCGCTCCGGCGGCGGGCGCCGGGCACGGCGCGCGACCGGCGACGACACGCCGCCGCGGTCGTTGCCGGCGGCCCCCAACCCCGCATTTGAACGCAAAGTGAACGCATTGGCTGAGTTTGGCGCCGCCTCGCCCGCTGCCGTCGTGCCGTCACGCCATGGCGCTTGCCTCTGGCGGAGACGCCGGCTATAGACTGGCGCGTCGCGGCCGCGGGCCGCCATTGATCCGCCATCAGCCGGGAGCCCAGGCCCCATGGACGTGCGCATTTACCGCCCGGCCAAGACCGCCATGCAGTCGGGGCTCGCCAACACCCGCGCCTGGGTGCTCGAGTTCGAGCCCACCGCGCCCAAGGTGGTCGATCCGCTCATGGGCTGGGCGGGCTCGCCCGACACCCGCCAGCAGGTGCGGCTGCGCTTCTCCACGAAGGAGGAGGCCGTCGCCTTCGCGCGCAAGCACGGGCTCGCGTACCGCGTGTTCGCACCGAGCGAGCGCAAGGCGCGGCCCAAGGCCTACGCCGACAACTTCCGCTACCACCGCCCGGGTTAGGCGGGCGGCGCGGCGTCCGGCGCCGCGTGCTCCTGTGCCGGATGTTCACCTGTGCTAGATTAACCGAACGGCCGTTCGCGCGCCCTTAGCTCAGCGGATAGAGCAACGGCCTTCTAAGCCGTAGGTCGCAGGTTCGAATCCTGCAGGGCGCGCCATTTTCCCGTTATTTCAGTCTCTTCCGTGCGCTTCCTCTTATCGGAGATCAGTAGCGCCACCCGCCTGCCGCCGCCGGTGCCGGAGGTAGCGCAGCGCCGCCACCGGCAGGAACACGAGGCAGGCGGCGGCGACGAAGGCGGGCAGGGCGTCGGGCCCGAAGAGGTCCATCGCCGTGCCCGTGATCGCCGGGCCGCCGATGCCGCCGACGCCCCAGAGAACGACGAAGGCGGCGTTGACGGCGGCGAGGTCGGCGCCGCGGAAGCGCTGACCCATCATGATCATGCCGAGCGTGTAGAACCCGCCCAGCGCCGCGCCCCAGACGACGAGCAGCGGCCATTGCAGCGCCGGGCGGCCGATCGCCAGCGGCAGCAGCAGTGCGGCGCCGAGGGTGACGACAGTGCAAGCGACGATCATGGTACGCGGGTCGAGCTTGTCGGCGAGGTAGCCGATGGGCAGCTGGCCCAGCACCATGCCGACGATCAACACCGTCAGCAGCGATACCGCGGCGGCCTCGGCGAGGCCGTGCGAGAGGCCGTAGAGCGGCAGGAACGACAGCACCGCGCTGTCGATCAGGCCGTACATCAGGCCGGCGAGCATCAGGGTCGGCGCCAACCTGAGAAAGTGCATCGGGCCGCCCGACGGCTTGCCCTCGACCGGCGGCACGATGCCGCCAGCGAAGGCGAGGGGAATGGCGCCGAGGCCGACGACGACGGCGCCGATGACGAAGGGCGTCCAGCCGGCGTTGCCGGTCAGGCTGATGATCGCCGGCCCGGCGGCGAAGCTGCCGGCGAGGACGAAGCCGTAGAGGCCGATGACGCGGCCGCGGGTGCGCTCCTCGGCCGCCTGGTTGATCCAGATGTCGCCGGCGATGAACAGCAGCTCGAGCCCGGCGCCGAGCACGAAGCGGATCGGGAACCACGCGTAGACGTTGGGGAACGCCGGCAGGGCCAGCAGCGTCACCACCGTGCCGGCGATCAGCCAGGCCATCAGGCGCCGGGTGCCGAGCCGCGCCAGCAGCCACGGCGTCAGCGGCATGACGACGACGATGGCGAGCAGCTGGCTCGCCGAGCTGAGGCCGATCAGCGTGCGGCTGACCCCCTGCGCCTCGAGCATCAGCGACAGCAGCGGCCAGGTGAGCCCGAGCGTGACCGCGACGACCGAGGTGCTGAGGATGACGATGGCGATGCTGCGGCGCCGCTCGCGCGGGCTCAGCGCCGGCGCCGCGGGCGCGCTCACGGCGTCGGCTTGCGGGCGCTGAAGATGGCGTGACCGGCCTTGAGCCAGTGCACGTCGGCGCCTTCGAGCCCCGCCGCCGCGAGCCAGTTGAGCTGGTCGAGCAGGGGCGAAGGCATGTCGATGGGGTCGGGGTCGGGGTCGGAAAAGTAGTTCCAGTCGTCGGCCCGGAAGCGCTCGAACGCTCTCGGCTCACCGTCGGTTTCGAGCGCGCGGGCGCGCACCGCGTCGTCCCACGCCTTGGCCGCCACCTGTCGGCCTTCGGGCGTCGTCGGCTCGACCAGATCGGCGATGACCAACACCCCGCCGGGAGCGAGAACGTGGCCGATGTCCTCGTAGAGCCGCTGCTTCCCGGGCCCGTCGAGGTGGTGGATGGCGAGCGACGAACAGGCGGCGTGGATGGGCCACGGAAAGGCGCGCCAGTCGCCGGCGGCGAGATCGAAGGCGCGCGCCTCGAAGCGGTCGCCGAAGCCGGCGCAGCGCCCGCGCGCCGCCTCGAGCATTGCCGGCGAGCCGTCGAAGGCGTGCAGGATGACGCCCGGCATCCGTTCGAGGAGCGCGTGGCTCAGGAGCCCCTCGCCGCAGCACATCTCGACCAGATGCGCCGCTCCGGTCGGCTCGGGAATGAGGTCGCAGATCGTCTCGATCTGGACCTCGCGCTCGGGCACGAAGTAACGCCCGACGTCCATGAAGTACGCCGAATCGCTCTCCGACCAGTTCTCCGTGCGCTCGTCCCCGGACATGGCGTTCCCCCTCGCTGTGCCAGAGTGGCACAGGCCAGAGTGGCACAGGTTAGTCCCGGCGATCGGCCCCGCAAGGAGAAATCCCCGCGGCCTATTCCTCGTTCGGCTTTTCGGCTTCGTCGGGTCGACCGGGCCCTTCGAAACGGCCCGCCGCCGCGCCGCGGCCCATGCTGTGGCGGTCGAGCGCCACCGACTTGACCAGCGCGTAGACCTCCGTGCCCGGGGCGAGGCCGAGATCGGTGAGCGACTTGCGCGTGATCCGCGCCCACAGCGGCGCTTTGTTCCCGGGCGTGCCGACGTCGAGCAGCACGTCGACCTGCGGCCCCGGCTCGGCGCCGACATCGACGACGCTGCCGTGGAAGACGTTGAGCACGCTCGAGCGTTGCGGCGGATCGAGCGCCAGCGAGACGTCGCGGGCGCGGATGCGCACGCGGAGCGCGGCGCCGGCGGGCAGATCGAGACGCGAGACGCAGAGGCGGCCCCCGGCGAAGGCGAGATGGGTGAGGTCGAAACGCTCGTCGTGGCCCTCGACGCGGGCTGCGAGCACGGCGCCCGCCTCGTGACGGCCGGTGAGCGGGCGCAGGTCGAGGCGGCTCGTCACCTCCTCGATCGGGCCGGTGGCGGCGATCTTGCCGTCGCTCAACACCACCATCTCGTCGGCGAGGCGGATGACCTCGTCCATGATGTGGCTGACGTAGACGATGGGGATGGCGAGCTCGTCGCGCAGGCGCTCGATGAAGGCGAGGATCTCGTCCTTGCGCGGGGCGTCGAGCGAGGCCAGCGGCTCGTCCATGAGCAGGAGCTCGGGGCTCGCCAGCAGCGCACGGCCGATGGCGACGCGCTGGCGCTCTCCGCCCGAGAGCCGCTGGGGGCGGCGCGCGAGCAGCGCCTCGAGGCCGAGCAGCCCGACGATACGATCGAACTCGGCACGGCTGCGGCCGTCGTTTCCGCGGCGCATGCCGTAGCGCAGGTTGCCGCGCACGCTCAAGTGGGGGAACAGGCGGGCGTCCTGGAACACATAGCCGAGGCGGCGGTGCTCGGGCGCCACGTCGATGCCCGCCGACGAATCGAACAGCGTGCGCCCGGCGATCGTGATGCGGCCCTCGTCGGGGCGCGCCAGTCCGGCGAGCAGGTCGACGAGCATCGTCTTGCCGGCGCCCGAGCGGCCGAACAGCGCGATCACGCCGCCGCCGTCGCAGGCGAAAGAGACGTCGAGCGCGAAGTCGCCGATGCGGCGGCGGATGTCGACCTCGATCATGGCGTCAGCCTTGCAGCCGGGCCGCGACCCGGCGGGCGAGAAGCTCGGAAAGCGCCAGCGCGGCGACCGCCAGCGCCAGCGAGATGATCACCAGCCTGAGCGCGCCGGTCTCGCCGCCGGGCGTCTGCACCAGCGAATACAGCGCGATCGGCAGGGTGCGCGTCTCGCCGGGGATGTTCGAGACGAAGGTGATCGTCGCCCCGAACTCGCCGAGCGAGCGGGCGAAGGCGAGGACCATGCCGGTGAGCACGCCGGGCAGCGCCAGCGGCAGGGTGATGGTGAAGGCGACGCGCACCCGGCCCGCGCCGAGCGTGCGCGCCGCGGTCTCGATGCGCCGGTCGACGAGCTCGAGCGCCAGGCGGATGGCGCGCACCATCAGCGGAAAGGCCATCACCGCCGAGGCCAGCGCCGCGCCCTGCCAGGTGAAGACGACGGTGACTCCGAAGCTGTCGTAGAGCCACGCGCCGACGGGTCCGTTGCGTCCGAACAGCACCAGAAGGATGTAGCCGACCGCCACCGGCGGCACCACGAGCGGCGCGTGCACCAGGCCGTCGACCAGTGTCTTGCCGGGAAACTCGCAGCGCGCGAGCAGCCAGGCGACGGCGACGCCGAACGGCAGGCTGGCGATCACGCAGGCGACGGCGACGCGCAGGCTGAGCCCCAGCGCCTCGACTTCGAGCGGAGTCAGGGCGAACACGTCAGCCCCGCGCCGGTCTCGAAACCGTGCTCGGCGAGCAGTGCGCGCCCCTCGGCCGAGACGACGAAGTCGTAGAACGCCGCGGCGTTCGGGTTGTCGGCGCCGGCGACGCGGGCGAGCGGGTAGACGATGGGGTCGTGGCTCTCCGCCGGGAAGGCGCCGACGACGCGCACCCGCTCGCTGACGCCGGCGTCGGTGGCATAGGCGATGCCGGCCGCCGCCTCGCCGCGGGCGACCAGCGCCAGCGCGGCGCGCACGTCGGCGCTGCGCACTAGCCGGTCGGCCACGCCCGACCACGCGCCGAGCGCCTCGAGCGCCTGGCGCGCATAGATGCCGGCGGGAACGTGGTCGGGGTCGCCGACCGCGAGCCGGCCGCCGTCGAGCGCGGCGGCGAGCGCGAAGCCGGCGGCGACGCGGAGCGTCATCGGGCTGTCTGCGGGGACGATCAGCACCAGCCGGTTGCGCATGAGGTCGCAGCGGCTTCCCGGCTCGATCAGTCCGCGCGCCGCCAGATGGTCCATCCAGCGCCGGTCGGCGGAGATGAACAGGTCGGCCGGCGCGCCGCTCTCTATCTGCCGCGCGAGCGCCGAGCTGGCGGCGAACGAGGGGACCACTTCGGTCCCGGTGCGGGCGCCGAAGCGCTCCGCAAGCGCGCCGACCGCCTCGGTCG
>JAZFVR010000229.1:0-4055 GCA_036447835.1 Alphaproteobacteria bacterium
CGAGGTCGGGCCCGAGTTCTTCGGCGCCTTCCGCAAAGCCGACGAAGCCAATACCGCGCTGTTCGCGCCGTCGGAGCGCGACGGCCACTACATGTTCGACCTGCCGGGATACGTCGCGCGCCGCCTCGCGCGCCTCGGCCTCGCCGGGGTCGCGCGGCTCGCCCACGACACCTGCGCCGACGCCGACCGCTTCTTCAGCTACCGCCGCGCGTGCCATCGCGGCGAGCGCGACCACGGCCGCCTGCTCTCGGCCATCGCGCTCGCCGAGTGATACGCGGGATCGCGGCGCAGGATCGCGGTGCACATTGCGGCGCGCCGTCACTGCGGTAATATTCCCGCCAGGCACGGCAAGGCGGTCACGCGGCGCAGAGATAAGGGAGGAATTCATGGCCTTGCACTTCAGCCGCGAGGAGTTCGCCGAGCGCCAGTCGCGCGCCGTCGCCAAGATCGTCGAGCGCGGCCTCGACGGCCTGCTCATGTTCCGCCAGGAGAGCATGTACTACCTGACGGGTTACGACACCTTCGGCTACGTCTACTTCCAGTGTCTCTACCTCGGCGCCGACGGGACGATGACGCTGCTGACACGCGCGCCCGATTTGCGCCAGGCTCGGCTCACCTCGACCATCGAGGACATCCGCATCTGGGTCGACCGCGCCGGCGCCAACCCGGCCGACGAGCTGCGCGCGATCCTCGACGAGCACGGGGCCGGGAGAAAGCGCCTCGGCGTCGAGCTCGAGGCCTATGGGCTCACGGGGCGAAGCTGGCGCATGGTCGAGACCGCGCTCGACGGCTTCTGCACGCTCGACGACGCCTCCGAGCTCGTCAACGAGCTGCGCGTGGTCAAGAGCCCGGCCGAGATCGCATACGTTCGCAAGGCCGCCGAGCTCGCCGACGCCGCGCTCGACGAGGCCAACCGCCTTGCCATCCCCGGCGCCTTCGAGGGCGACATTCTCGCCGCCATGCAAGGCGCCGTGTTCAAGGGCGGTGGCGATTATCCCGGCAACGAGTTCATCATCGGCTCGGGACCCGGCGCTTTGCTGGTCCGCTATTTCACGGGCCGCCGCCACCTCGACGCCGACGACCAGCTCATGATCGAGTTCGCCGGCGTCTACCGCCACTACCACGCGGCGCTGATGCGCACCGTGCTCACCGGCTCGGCGAGCGAGCTCCAGCGCGACATGCACAAGGCTTGCGTCGAGGCGCTCGCCGCGGCGAAGGAGGCGCTCAGGCCCGGCCGGGCCGTGGGCGAGGTATTCGACGCCCACGCCCGCATCTTCGACGCCGCGGGGTACCGCGACCAAAGGCTCAACGCCTGCGGCTACAGCATGGGCACCACGTTTTCGCCCAACTGGATGGACTGGCCGATGTTCTATACCGGCAACCCGGTGATCGCGGCACCCGACATGGTGTTCTTCCTGCACATGCTCCTGCTCGACAGCGAGCGCGGCCTCGGCATGGCGGTGGGCGAGAGCGTGCGGGTCAGCGAGGAGGGCTGCGAGCGCCTCTCGCGCGCCGCGCTCGACCTGGTGGTCAACTAGGAGCCTGTCCGGGAATTGCTCCTAGGAGCCTCCGACCCGGCGAGGCCGGCGCAAGGCCGTTTACAGGCTGTGGCCGCTTTGATACATTCCGCCACGCTCCGGGCCGGCCTCCGGCGCGGAGCGTTCCGTCAACTGGCGTAGCCCCGGCGCGGCGAAGGTGCCCCGATGAAAGTGCTGGCTGGTAACAGCAATCGGCCGCTCGCCGAGGCCATCGCCGCGGCGCTCAACCTGCCGCTGGTGGAGGCGAGCATCCGCCGCTTCTCCGACATGGAGGTTTTCGTGGAGATCCACGAGAACATGCGTGGCGAGGAAGTCTTCCTGATCCAGTCGACCTCGTACCCGGCGAACGACAACCTGATGGAGCTGCTGGTCTGCATCGACGCGCTCAGGCGCGCCTCGGCGAAGCGCATCACCGCGGTGATCCCCTATTTCGGCTACGCCCGCCAGGACCGCAAGGTGGGCCCGCGCACGCCGATTTCGGCCAAGCTCGTCGCCAACCTGATCACCGAGGCCGGCGCCAACCGGGTGCTGACGCTCGAGTTGCACGCCGGCCAGATCCAGGGCTTCTTCGACATCCCGGTCGACAATCTGTTCACCGCGCCCGTCTTCGCCAAGGATATCGAGGACAACTTCAACGGCGACGATCTGATGTTCGTGTCGCCCGACGTGGGCGGCGTGATACGCGCCCGGGCGCTCGCCAAGCGGCTTGACGCCGATCTCGCGATCGTCGACAAGCGGCGCGAGCGCGCCGGCGTCTCCGAGGTCGTCAACATCATCGGCGATGTCGCGGACCGGCGCTGCATCATCGTCGACGACATCGTCGATTCCGCCGGCACTCTGTGCAACGCCGCCGAGGCGCTGAAGAAGGCGGGCGCCAAGTCGGTCATCTCGCACATTACCCACGGCGTGCTCTCGGGCGGTGCGGTGGCGCGGGTGTCGTCGTCCGATCTCGAGCAGCTGACGGTCACCGACAGCATCCAGCCGACCGAGGCAATGCGCGTTGCGCAGAACGTCCGCGTGGTCACGATCGCACCGCTGATCGCCGAAGCGATGCGGCGGATCAGCGACGAGAGCTCGGTATCGAGCCTGTTCGACTGAGCGGACACGCAATCCACACGCCGGCACCCCTGGAGGTCGGCGCCCGGCCTGCCGCGAACGGTGGGCGAAGCGATGAGGAAGGAGAAGAGACATGGCCGAAGTCGCCAATCTAGCCGCCGACGAGCGCGAAGGGGCCGGCAAGGGGGCCGCCCGTGCGCTGCGCCGCAGCGGCCGCGTGCCCGCCGTGATCTACGGCGACAAGAAGGACCCGCTGGCGATCTCGATCGACTGGCACGACCTCGATCACGAGCTGCATCGGCCCGGGTTCCTGAGCCGCCTCTACGACATCTCGGTGAACGGCGGCAAGCACCGGGTGCTGCCGCGCGACGTGCAGCTTCACCCGGTGACCGACGCGCCGCTGCACGTCGATTTCCTGCGCATCGGCGCCGGCGCCAGCATCAACGTCGCGGTCACGGTGATCTTCGAGAACGAAGAGGAATCGCCGGGGCTCAAGCGCGGCGGCGTGCTCAACATCGTGCGCCGCGACATCGAGCTCGTGTGTCCGGCCACCGCGATCCCGGAGGCGCTTCGTGTCGACCTCAGCGGGCTCGACATCGGCGACAGCGTGCATATCAGCGACATCGCCCTGCCGCCCGACTGCGAGCCGGCTATCACCGACCGTGACTTCACCGTCGCCACGATCGCGGCGCCGACCGTGATCACCGAGGAAGAGGAAGCGGCCGAGGCCGTCGAGGGCGAGGAAGTCGAGGCCCTCGAAGGCGAGGAAGGCGAAGCCGTCGAAGGCGAGGTGGGCGAAGCCCCCGCCGGGGAGGGTGCGCCCGAGCAGGCGGGCAAGGAGAAGAGGAAGAAAGAATAGGCTCGACGCCTCATGCTTCTCATCGTTGGCCTGGGCAACCCGGGGCCCGAGCACGCGAACGACCGGCACAACATCGGCTTCATGGCGGCGGACGAGATCGTCCGCCGCCATTCGTTCGGGGCACCCCGGCGGCGCTTCCGCGGCGATCTCTACGAGGCGCCGATCGCCGGCGAGAAAGTGCTCATGCTCAAACCGCTCACATACATGAACGACTCGGGCGAGGCCGTGGGCGAGGCGGTCAGGTTCTACAAGCTTGCGCCGGCACAGGTGGCGGTCATTCACGACGAGCTCGATCTCGCGCCGGCAAAGCTCAGGGTCAAGACCGGCGGCGGTGTCGCCGGGCACAACGGACTGCGCAGTATCGCCGCCCATATCGGTTCCGATTTCCGCCGCGTGCGAATCGGCATCGGCCACCCGGGCGATAGGAACCTGGTAACCAATTACGTGCTGCACGCATTTGCCAAGGCCGACAACGAGTGGATCGAACCCCTTCTTTCGGCCGTTGCCGATTCGCTGCCGCTGCTCGTTTAGGGAGACGACGTCGGATTCATGAACCGGGTAAACGTGCTCATGCGACCTCCCAAACCGAAAAAGATCGATTC
>JAZFVR010000230.1:0-10779 GCA_036447835.1 Alphaproteobacteria bacterium
GAGCTCATCGTGCACCCGTTCCTGCCCCATCTCGACGATCACGCCGAAGTCATGATCGTCGACAAGAAGGAGGAGTTGCGGATCAACATCGGCAACGGCTGGCATTCCGACATGTCGTTCCTCGCCGAGCCGCCGCTCGCCACGGCGATCCACGCCCGGGTCACGCCGCCGCACGGCGGCGATACGCTGTTCACCAACATGTACGCGGCGTACGACGCGCTTTCCGCGGGCATGAAGCGCCTGCTCGACGGCCTCACCGCGGTGCACGACTACCGCGACGACTTCCGCCGCGCGGCGCGCAACGGCCGCACCAGCGTCGACGCGGCGGCGATCGAGGCGGCGCACGAGGCCTATCCGCCGGCCGAGCATCCGGTGGTGCGCACGCATCCCGAGACCGGGCGCAAGGCGCTCTACGTCAACCGCCTCTTCACCTCGCATTTCGGCGGCATGACGCGAGAGGAAAGCCGGCCGCTGCTCGGCTTCCTGTTCGAGCACAGCGTGCGGCCCGAGTTCACCTGCCGCCTGCGCTGGCAGCCGCAGGGGCTGGCGCTATGGGACAACCGCTGCACCCAGCACTACGCGATCAACGACTACCACGGCCACCGCCGCCTCATGCAACGGGTGACGATCAAGGGCGACAGGCCGGTATAAAACTCCGTGCGCGAAGCCCAAGAATACTCGAACCACCAAGGCACCAAGACACCAAATCCGATAACGAAAGAGTCCCTTACCGGAGCAAAACAACCACGATCCTTGGTGCCTTCGTGTCTTGGTGGTGAATCTTTTTCAAAACCAGCGCAGCCAGACGAGATAGACGAGGACCAGCAGGATCGCGTCCCAGAAGATGACCTCGCCGATGCGGAACCAGCGCCGGCGGCGGTTGAGCGCATGGAGGCCGTACCAGCCCACGGCGGCGATGGCGACGGGCGCGAGGCCGATGACGACGTTCACGGGAGCACGCTCATGGCAGGCGCGTCCCCGTCTCCGCGTCGAAGAAGTGGAAACGATCGGTCGGCAACTCGAGGTAGACCTCGGCGCCGCGCTCGAGTTCCGCGGCCTCGGCCTTGACGCGGACGACGAGCGAGAGCTCGCCCCGGGTGACGAAGAGCAGCATGTCGGGCTCGACCAGCTCGACCACGTCGAGGCGGAAAGCGATGGCGCCGTCGCGGGGCCCGCTGTGCAGCACGATGTGCTCGGGCCGGATGCCGAGCGTGAGCGGCCCGTCGGCGCGGCCGGGCACGGCGAGCTCGAAGCCGCCCGAGCGGAACGTGCCGCCGGCGACGGCGCCGCCGATGGTGTTCATCGCCGGGCGGCCGATGAACTCGGCGACGAAGCGGTTCGCCGGCCGATGGTAGATCGCGTACGGCGTGTCGAACTGCACGAGGCGTCCCCGGTTGAGCACGGCGATGCGCGTGCCCAGCGTCATCGCCTCCTCCTGGTCGTGGGTGACGAAGACGAAGGTGGTGCCGAGGTCGGCGTGCAGGCGCTTGAGCTCGGTGCGCGTCTGCAGGCGCAGGATGGCGTCGAGGTTGGAGAGCGGCTCGTCCATGAGGCAGATGTTGGGCTGCCATACGAGCGCCCGCGCCACCGCCACGCGCTGCGCCTCGCCGCCCGAGAGCTGGCGCGGGCGGCGGCCGAGGAGCGCGTCGATCTGCACCAGCCGGGCGACGTCGCGCACCTTGCCGTCGATCTCGCCCTTGGCCACGCCGCGCACGCGCAAGGGGTAGGCGATGTTGTCGTAGACGCTCTTGTGGGCGTAGAGCGCGTAGTTCTGGAATACCATGCTCATGCCGCGCTCGCGGGGCGGAAGGCCGGTCATGTCGCGGCCGTCGACCTCGATGACGCCGCCGCTCGCCTGCTCGAGCCCGGCGAGGATGCGACACGCGGTCGTCTTGCCGCTGCCCGAGGGCCCCAGCAGGACGACGAACTCGCCGCTCTCGAAGGCGAGGTCGAAGCCGTCGAGCGCGACGGTGCCGTCGCCGAACACCTTGCTGATCAATTTGAAGGCGACGCCCACGATGCCTATCCCTTGATCGCGCCGAAGGTGAGGCCGCGCACCAGATGGTGCTGGACGAGGAAGGTGAAGACGATGATCGGCAGCGTCGCCACGATTGCCACCGCCGCGACCTGGCCCCACAGCGTGCCGTGCGGCGTCACCAGCCCGGGGATGCCGACGGTGAGCGTGCGCGATTCGAAGGCGACGAGGATCAGCGCATAGAGGAACTCGTTCCAGCTCAGCATGAAGCACAGCACCGCGGTCGCCGCCATGCCGGGCGCGGCGAGCGGCAGCAGCACGCGCACGAACATGCCGGCGCGGGTGTGCCCGTCCATCTGCGCCGCCTCGTCGATCTCGCGCGGGATGTCGGCGAAGAAGCCACGCATCATCCACACCACGAGCGACAGGTTGAAGGTCGAGTGCGCCAGGATCACCGAGGTGCGCGTGTCGATCAGCCCGACCCAGGTGAACAGCAGGAACATCGGCACCACCACCGAGATCGGCGGCGCCATGCGGGTGGTCAGGAAGAAGAAGAACAGGTCCTCCTTGCCGGCGAAGTCGTGACGCGCGAAGACGTAGGCCGCCGGCACGCCGACCACCAGCGACAGTACGGTGGTGACGCTGGCGACGATCAGGCTGTTGAGGACGAGCGGCAGGTAGCCCTTGTCGATGAACACCTTGGGGTAGTGTTCGGGCGTCGCCGTGAACAGCCACACCGGCGCGTCGGCAAGCGCGTCGAGGCGCGTCTTGATCGAGGTCAGGAACAGCCACAGATACGGCGTCAGCGCGATGATCAGGACGACGACCAGCGCCGCGATCGCCGCCATGCGCCACGGCCGCCTCACTTCGCCACCCTCCCCTCGGTCCAGTAGATGGCCTTGTAGAAGACCGCGCACAGGATGAGCACGACGAGGTAGACCATGAACGCGCAGACAGCGCCGTAGCCGAGGTCCCAGTTGCGGAAGTTGACGCGCCAGGTGTAGATGCTGAGCAGCTCGGTGGTGTTTCCCGGCCCGCCGCCGGTGAGGATGAACACCTTGTCGAACTCCTTGAACGCGTCGATGCCGCGCAACAGCAGGACCAGCGCGACGATCGGGCGCATGAGCGGCAGCGTGATGTCGCGGAACACCTGCCAGGGCCGGGCGCCGTCCATGATGGCCGCCTCGAAGGGCTCGTTCGGCAGGCTGAGCAGGCCGGCGAGCGCCACCAGCGTGACGAAAGGCGTCCATTCCCAGACGTCGACGAGCATCACCGTCCACAGCACAATCTGGTGATTGCCCAGCAGCGCGGTCTGCGGCCCGAGAAGGCCGGCCAGCCGCAGATAATGCGTGAGCATGCCGAACTCGCCGTGGAGCATCAGCTTCCACATCAGCCCGACGGCCACCGGCGCCAGCATCATCGGGATGAGCAGCAGGGTGAGCACGAAGCGGCGGCGCTGGACCTGGTGGTACAGCAGCAGCGCCAGTGCGAAGCCGAGCACGAACTCGATGCTGACGACGCCGAAGACGAACGTCATGGTGGTGCGGAAACTCTCCCAGAAGATGGGATCGTCCTGCATCAGGCGGCGGTAGTTGTCGAAGCCGACGAAGTTGCCGTCGCGGCCGGGGAGCGCGAAGCTGAGGTCGGTGAAGCTGACGCCGACCATGTAGACGAAGGGCCCGAGCAGCAGCACGACGAGAAAGATGAGAGAAGGGGCCAGGAACAGCGGTCCGACGCCCTTGTCGAGCAGCGTGTTCCCGATATTCCGCGCCTTCACCGGCCCTGCCTCGCGATCGAAAACGGAATGCCGCGCCCCCCGCGTGGCGACCCCCTCACCCTTCCGGCTTGCGGGAAGGCGAGGGGGCTTCACTCAGGATACGAACACTCTTATACGCGTAAATCTACGCGCAAACGTCGTCGGCGTCAGTTCACCGGGAATTTCAGCGGCGCACAGTCGCCGAGCAGCTTGTTCATTGCTACCGCGGCGGCGTCGAGCGCCTGCTGCGACGATTTCTTGCCGGCGAGCGCGTTGCTCAGCTCGAGCACCAGGATCTCGGTGATCTCCGGCGATTCGGGGATCGTCGGCTTGGCGATGGCGACCGCGTTGGTGTCCATCGACGCCTTCGAGTAGGTGATCTTCTGCACATCCGGATGCGCGTAGACGTCGGGCCGCGACGAGGCGCCGCCGTTCATATGCTGCTCGAGCTGCTGGTCGGACTCCATCATCCACTGGATGAACAGATACGCTGCCTCCTGGTTCTTGGCGTAGGCCGGAATGAGATAGGTCCAGCCCTCGACCTGGCCGACCTTGCCGCCCTTGCCCTGGGGTATGAGGTCGAAGCCCATCTTGCCCGACACCGTGCTCTGCGACGGGTCCTCGACCGCGTAGGTGGCGTCGTTCCACATGATCATCTCGAACGTCTTGGCCTGCTGCATGGCGACCATGACGTCGTCCCAGAAATAGTTGAGGGTGTCCGACGGCGAGAACTGGATCAGGCCCTTGTAGTAGTCGAGCGAGGCCACCGCCTCGGGGCTGTTGACGATGATCGGGCCGCACTCGCTGCCCGATTTCACGGCCATCATGTCGCCGCCGAAGCTGTAGAGGAAGTTGAGCCACTCGTACCACAGCGCCTCGTGACGCCTGCCCTGGATCGCCGTGCCGTAGAAGCCCTCGTCGGGCCGCGTGAACCACTCGGCGAGGTCGCGGTACTGGTCCCAGTTGCTCGGCACCTGCATGTCGTAGCCGAACTTGGCCTTGAAGCCCGCCTGCTCCTTGGGATCTTCGAGCAGGTCCTTGCGGTACCACAGGTACATGGTGAGCGCCGTGAACGGGAAGCCGTAGGCCTTGCCCTCGTACCACGAGATTTCCTTCCACAGGCTCTGGTAGAGCACTTCCTCGGGCTTGAAGCTCGGGTCGCGCAGCTTGGCATCGTTCATGAACTTCTCGATCGCCGTCAGGTGCCCGTTGGCGACGAAGCGGCCGAGCTCGCGGTGCGGCTGCAGGATGAAGTCGTAGCGCCCGCGCCGCGAGTTGAGGTCGAGCATCACCTTGTTGACCGCCTCGGAGTGCTCGTACATCTCGATGACGACCGTGATGCCGGTGCGCTCCTCGAACTCGTGCTTGAGCTTGTCCATCGCCTCGAGCGGCGGCAGCGACTCGCCGATGGTGCGGATGGTCGTGCCTTTGTAGGGCGCCGCAGCCTCTTCGAGGCTCCAGGCGCCGGCTTCTCCGGCGAGCGCCAGCGCCAGGGTGCAGACCACGCCGGCGACGCCGTAGCGCAGCGCCGCGACGAACGGTACTTGAATCGATCGAATCATTTCACGTGCCTCCCCAATGGTTATCCGATCACTCGCAGGCCGCGAGCCCTCACCCCAAGAGCGCTGCCGCTCGCCGCGACGCACGCCTCCGCGCGGCGCCGGCGACCGGTCGCGCCCGTTATTTGCGAAAACTCTATCACGGTGATTCGCGCGACGCCAAGTTATTTGTTGTATTTGCCAACTTTTTTGCGGTAGGTTCGACATTGATGCGCGGCGAGGGAGGCTCGGGCCGTGGAGTTCATATTCATGCTCACGCGAGACGATCAGACAATCGAAGATTGTCTGGAAGTATTTGATTTGGCGCGTGAAACTGGTGTGAGTCATATGGGTTTCAAGGATGTCGGCGTGGACCGCGACACGCTTGCCGCGCTCAACCGGCGCATCAAGGAGGGGGGTGGCACCAGCTATATGGAGGTGGTAAGCACCACAGACGAAGCGTGCCTCGAATCGACGCGCACGGCGGTCGAGCTCGGCGTCGACCGCCTGCTCGGCGGCACCGAGGTCGTCGCCATGCTCGCCATCCTCGAAGGCAGCGGCATCGCCTACTACCCGTTCCCGGGCCGGCCCGACGGCCATCCGACGCGCCTGCGCGGCTGCGCCGCCGACGTCGCCGCCGACTGCCGGCGCTTCCAATCGCTCGGCTGCGCCGGCGCCGATCTCCTCGCGTACCGGGCGCTCGACGCCGAGCCGCTCGATCTCATACGCGCCGCGCGCGGGGCGCTCTCGGGCGAGCTGATCGTCGCCGGCAGCATCGCCACGCCCGGGCGCGTGCGCGAGATTGCCGAGGCCGGGGTCGACGCCTTCACCGTCGGCACCGCGGCGCTCGAAGGCGCGTTCTCGCCGCGCAAGGGGTCGTTGCGCTCGCAGCTTCGCGATATCCTCGCCGCCTGCGCCTGAAGCGGGATCGGGGAGAGCGGCCATCGCCATCGTCGGCGTCGATATCGGCACGCAGAGCCTCAAGGTCGTCGTCACCGACGACGATCTCGCCATTCTCGGCGATGCGGCCACCAATTACCAACCCGCCTATCCGCGCCCCGGCTGGGCCGATCAGTCGCCGACGCTGTGGGAGGACGCACTCGCCGCCACCGTCGCCCAGGCGCTCGCCACCGCCGGCGTGGCGCCCGGAGACGTTCACGCGCTGGGCATCGCCGGCCAGCTCGACGGCTGCCTCGCGGTCGGCGACGACGGCCGCGCGCTCACCACGTGCCTGATCTGGATGGACCGGCGTGCCGGGGCCGAGGCGGACGTCATTGCCGCCGACGCGCTTAGGCGCGTCACCGGGGTCACGCTCGACGCTACTCACATGGCGGCGAAGGTGCGCTGGCTCAAGCGTCACGCGCCCGAGGCGCGCGCCGCGGCGCGCTTCCACCAGCCGGTGTCGTACCTCGTCTTGCGGCTCACCGGCGCGCACGTCTTCGACCACGGCCTCGCCTCGACGACGATGGTCTATGCGCTCGCTGCGCGCGACTACGCGCCCGAGCTGCTCGAGGCCTTCGGGATCGACGTCGCCGAGCTGCCGGACATCGCCGACGCCGCCGATCTCGCCGGGCGGCTCACGGCGCAAGGCGCGGCGCTCGCCGGATTGCCCGAGGGCACGGCGGTCGCCGTCGGCACCGGCGACGATTTTTCGAGTCCTCTCGGCGCCGGGATCGTTGCGCCCGGGCGTCTCGCCTGCGTGCTCGGCACCGCCGAGGTCGTCGGCGCCCTCGACGGCGCCGCCAAGGTCGACGCCGCCGGCCTCGTCGAGACCCACAGCTACCCCGGCGGCAGCTTCTACATCGAGAACCCCGGCTGGCTCTCCGGCGGTGCGCTCGCCTGGTTCCGCAAGGTCTTCCGCCTCGCCGACTTCGCCGAGCTCGACCGGCTCGCAACCGACGTCGCCGCAGGCGCCGAGGGCGTCACCTTCATTCCCGCGCTTTCGGGCGCCACGGCGCCCCAATGGATCGCCTCGGCGCGCGGCTGCTTCTACGGCCTGACCCCGGCGCACGGCGCCGGCCACATGGCGCGGGCGGTACTCGAAGGCTGCGCTTTCGCCATGCGCGACGTGATCGGGCGCCTCGGCGAGATGGCGGTGCCGCTGGAGGCGATCCGTCTCCTCGGCGGCGGTGCCAGGAGCCGCATCTGGGCGCACATCCGCGCCGACTGCAGCGGCCTTCCCGTCGAGGTACCGGTGGTGCGCGATACCTCGCCCGTGGGCGCGGCGATGTGCGCGGCGGTCGCCGGCGGGCTCCACGACGACCTCGTCGCCTGCGCCGGGCGCGTCGGCGCCGTGGCCGAGACCATCGAACCCGACACCGCGGCGCGCGGCGCCTACGACGACGCCTACGCCGCCTACCGCCGGCTGTTCGACAGCCTCAAGCCGATGTTCGCCGGACCGAACTAGGGCGTGGTTATGGCACGGGACACGCTCAGCCAACTGTTGCGGGGGGAATTCGCCGATCCCGACGGCGGGCCGCCGCTCGCCGCGCCGACGCGCGCGGTGGTCATCGCCGATTCGCTCGCCGGCAGCGAGGGCGACCTCGTCGCCGGGCTCGGCCTCGGCGGGCGGCTCGCCGTGGTCAGCGACGACAACACGCGGCGCGTGCTCGGCGCGCGTGTCGCCGACGCGCTGTCGCCGGTCGCCGCGGTCGCCGAGATACGCCTTCCTGGCCGGCCGCACGCCGACGCCGCAACGGTCGAGGCGATCCGCCGCGAGACCGCCGCGTGCGACGCGCTCGTCGCCGTCGGCTCGGGCACCATCAACGACCTGTGCAAGTACGTCGCCGCCCAGGACGGCAAGGAATACGCGGTGTTCGCCACCGCGCCGTCGATGAACGGCTACACCTCTGTCAACGCCGCGATCACCGTCGATGGCCACAAGAAGTCGCTGCCGGCGACGGCGGCGGCGGGGGTGTTCATGGACCTCGAGGTGCTCGCCGAGGCGCCGCCGAGGATGATCCGGTCGGGCCTCGGCGACAGCGTCTGCCGGCCGACGGCGCAGGCCGACTGGTTGCTCGCCCATCTGCTCCTCGACCGGCCCTACCGCGAGGCGCCGTTCGCCCTGCTCGCCGACGACGAGGCGGCGCTGTTCGCCGACGTCGAAGGGCTGACGACGGGCAGTCTCGCGGCGATGAGGCGACTCGTCCGCCTGCTCACGCTCTCGGGCTTCGGCATGACGATCTGCGGCAGCAGCCACCCGGCGAGCGAGGGCGAGCACCTCATCGGCCACTACGTCGAGATGCTCGCGCCCGCCGAGTGGCCCGAGGCGTTCCACGGCGAGCAGATCGGCGTCACCACCCTGACCATGGCGCGGCTGCAGGAACGCATGCTCGCCGACGGCCCGCCGCGGCTCGCGCCGAGCACGCCGACCCGCGACGGCGTCACCGAGCACTTCGGCGCCGAGCGCGGTGAAGCCTGCTGGGCGGAGTTCGCGCAGAAACGGCTCGACCACGCCGCCGCCGAAGCGCTCAACGCCCGGCTCGAAGCGCGCTGGGACACGATCCGCGAGCGCGTCGCGGCGGTGACGTTGCCGGCGGCGACGATCGAGGCGATACTCGCGGGCGTCGGCGCGCCGACCCGGCCCGCGGACCTGCACTGGCCGCGCGACTTCTATCGCCACGCGGTGCGCCACGCGCGCGAGATTCGCAACCGCTACACCTTCCTCGACCTCGCCGGCGACAGCGGCCTGCTCGATGACCTCGATTTCGCCTGAACCGACGACCATGCGCCCGCTCGCCGGGTTTTCCGCCGCCGCGCGGCGGGCGGTGCGCTTCGTGCTCTGCGACATCGACGACACGCTGACCCTCGACGGACGCCTTCCGGGCGCCGCCTTCGTCGCCATGGAGCGGCTGCACGCCGCCGGCCTCAGGGTGGTCCCCGTCACCGGCCGCCCCGCCGGCTGGTGCGATCACATCGCCCGCATGTGGCCGGTCGACGCCGTCGTCGGTGAGAACGGCGCCTTCTATTTCCACTACGACGACGGCGCCAGGACGATGACGCGCCGCTACTGGAAGAGCGCCGAGGAGCGCGCCGCCGACCGCCGCCGGCTCGCCACGCTCCGCGACGATATCCTCGCCGCCGTCCCGGGCGCCGCGATCGCCACCGACCAGGCCTATCGCGAGGCCGACCTCGCCATCGACTACCGCGAGGACGTGGCGCCACTGCCGCCCGGCGAGGTCGCGCGCATCGTCGCCCTGTTCGAGGCCGCGGGGGCGCGGGCCAAGGTGAGCTCGATCCACGTCAACGGCTGGTTCGGCGACTACGACAAGCTGGCGATGACTAGGATCCTGTTCGCCGAAGTCTTCGGCGTCGATCTCGACGATGTGCGCGCGAGCGTCGTGTTCGCCGGCGATTCACCCAACGACGCGCCGATGTTCGCCTACTTCCCGAACTCGGTCGGCGTCGCCAACGTGCGCGACTTCGCCGGCCGACTCGCCGCCGAGCCGGGTTGGGTGTGCGAGGCGCGCGGCGGCGACGGCTTCGCCGAGCTCGCCGAGGCGCTGCTCGAGGTGCGGACGGAGCCAGCGCCGCGATGAGCGACCGGCTCTCCCGCAGCGAGCGCTTCGAGCGCATCGTCGCCGAGCTGCGCGCGAGCGCCACGGTGCGCATCTCGGCGCTCGCCGACGCCTTCGGGGTGTCCACCGAGACCGTGCGCCGCGACATCGACGAGCTCAGCCGCCGCGGTCTCGTCGATCGCACCTACGGCGGCGCGGCGGCGCGCGCCATGGCGCGCGAGCCGGCGGTGAACGAGCGCCACCGACTGCTCGTCGAGGAACGCTCGCGTATCGGCGCGACAGCCGCCGCCCTGGTCGAGCCCGGTGACGTGCTGATGATCGATTCGGGCTCGACGACGACCCATTTCGCGCGCCGGCTCGCCGCCACCGGCTCGGGCCTCACGGTGCTGACCAACTGCATCGCCGTGGCGCTGGCGCTGGGCCAGAACCCGGGCGTGCGGGTCATCGTCTGCCCCGGCGACTACGACCCGCGCGAGGGCGGCACCTTCGGCGCCGAGACCGCCGCCTTCCTGCGCGGCTTTCACGCCGACAAGGTATTCATGGGCGCCAGCGGCCTCACCGCCGAGGGACCGGTCGAGGCCAACTCGGCGGCGAACTGGGTCAAGCGCGCAATGACCGAACGCGCGGAGCGGCACCTGCTCCTGGTCGACAAGACCAAGTTCGAGGCGCGCTCGCTCGAGCGCGTCTGCCCGCTTTCCAATATCGACGACGTCGTCGCCGACGCCGCCCCGGGGCGCGCGTTGCGCGAGGCCCTCGCCGACGCCGGCGTCGCTTTTCATCTCGCGGAATAGTTCGCCGCGTAAGGGTCTCTTCACCGCCCGGCGGCGATAATCGGCGATGGCGCCCGGCGAGGGCTTTACATTCGACCTCCGGGGCGTACCCTCCGAGGCGCCCCGGCGGCGCCGGTTCGACGCGGGACGCGACAGGCGATGAGCGATCCTCTTGCCCGACTGCTGAGCTACAAGCCCTACCTCATCGCCGACGGCGGCATGG
>JAZFVR010000231.1:0-9598 GCA_036447835.1 Alphaproteobacteria bacterium
CCACCGGCTTCTCGCCAGCCTACGCGTTCGCGCCCGAAGACCTGATCCCTTCGGCTCGTGGCCTGGGCGACAGCACATACGGCTTCTACGAATGGATCGGACGCCTCTGGTACCGCCTGGCGAGTTACTGACGATGCCGACGAACCGGGGTGGCAGCTCACGCCGCGCCGGCGAAGTCCTTGAGTCGCACGGGCAATCGGCGCGCCCCCCAGTCGCCGGGCGGGCCTTCGAACACGCCCGCGCACGGGGTTCCGCAGGCGCGACAGTCGCCGTCGTCGGTGAGCGCCCAGTCGCTGAGCACGTACCAGTCGCGGCCGATCAGCCGGGCGCCGCAGCGGTGACAGTGGCTGCTGCCGCCCTCGGGGTCGTGGACGTTGCCGGTGTAGGCATAGCGTATGCCGTTGGCCATGGCGATGCGCCGCGCGCGGCCGAGCGTCGCCGGCGGCGTGTGCGGCTTGTCGAGCATCTTCCAGTCGGGATGGAAGGCGGTGAAGTGCATGGGCACGTCGGGGCCCAGATTGTCGAACACCCAACGGGTCATCTCGTCGATCTCGCCTTCGCCGTCGTTCTCGCCGGGGATCAGCAGCGTGGTCAACTCGAACCACACGTCGGTCTCGCGCTTGAGATAAACCAACGTTTCAAGAACGGGCTGCAACTGACCACTGCAAATGCGCTTGTAGAAGCGTTCGGTGAACGCCTTGAGATCGACGTTGGCGGCGTCCATGTGGGCGAAGAGCTCGGCGCGCGGCTCGGGGCAGACGTAGCCCGCGGTCACCGCCACGGTCCTGACGCCGACCTCGCGGCACGCCTGGGCGACGTCGATCGCGTACTCGTGGAAGATCACCGGGTCGTTGTAGGTGAAGGCGACGCTGCGGCAATCGAGCCGCTTCGCCGCCCGCGCGATGGTCTCGGGCGAAGCGGCGTCGGCGAGGATATCGATCTCACGCGATTTGCTGATGTCCCAGTTCTGGCAGAAGCGACAGGCGAGGTTGCAGCCGGCGGTGCCGAACGACAGCACCGGCGTTCCCGGCAGGAAGTGGTTGAGCGGCTTCTTCTCGATCGGATCGACGCAAAAGCCGCTCGAGCGGCCGTAGGTGGTGAGCACGATGCGCCCGTCCTGCCGCGCGCGCACGAAGCACAGCCCGCGCTGGCCCTCGTGCAGCTTGCACAGGCGCGGGCACAGGTCGCACTGGACACGGCCGTCGTCGAGCGCGCGCCAGTAGCGCGTCGGCACGGTCGCCGAAGGGTCGGCCGCGAGTGCGGGTTCCGGGCTCGGTTGGTCGCTATCCATGACGGATACCGGAAACATGGGAGCACGCGCCCCGCCGGTCAACGTCGGCGACCGCGCCCTTTAAACGCGCCGCCGGCCGCCCCACCTTTTCTGGCGAGGCGCAAACGGAGGATACATGGCATCCGTACGGCCGCCCGCGGTCGCCGGGCTGTTCTATCCCGGTGAAGCCGAGGAACTCGACGCCGCCGTGCGCGAGTGCCTCGCCGCGGCAGAGACGGCGGATACGGCGCCCAAGGCGCTGATCGCGCCGCACGCGGGTTACGTCTACTCGGGACCGGTGGCGGCCTCGGCCTACGCCCGCCTCGCCGCCCACCGCGATGTGATCGAGCGCGTCGTCCTCCTCGGTCCCGCCCACCGCATTTCCTTCCGCGGGCTCGCTGCGAGCGGCGCCAGCGCCTTCGCGACGCCCTTCGGCGAAGTGCCGGTCGATGCGGAAGCGATCGAGCGTGCGCTCGCCCTGCCACAGGTCCACGTCCTCGACGCCGCGCACGAGATGGAGCACAGCCTCGAAGTGCACCTGCCCTTCCTGCAGCGCGTGCTCGAGGGCTTCGCGCTCGCGCCCTTCGTCGTCGGCGACGCGGCGCCGGAGGACGTCGCCGAGGTGATCGAGCTGCTGTGGGGCGGGCCCGAGACGCTCGTCGTGGTCAGCTCGGACCTGAGCCACTTCCTCGATTACGACAGCGCGCGGCGGATCGACGGCGAGACCGCGCGCGCCATCGAAGCGCTGCAACCCGACGACATCGCCCCCGATCAGGCGTGCGGCCGGCTGCCGATCCAGGGATTGCTGCGCGTGGCCCGGGCGCGCGGTCTCGAGGTCAGCCGGGTCGACCTGCGCAATTCGGGCGACACCGCGGGCCCCCGCGACGAGGTCGTCGGCTATGGCGCCTGGGTCTTCGCCTGATCCCGCCGAAGACGCCGGGCGATTGCTCGTGCGGCACGGCGGCGCGCTGCTGCGCATCGCTCTCGCCTCGATCGATCACGGTCTCGCCCACGCCCGCGCCGTCGACATCGATCCCGCCGATTACCCGCCGAAGCTGCGCGCCGAACGCGCGACATTCGTCACCCTTTCGGTCGACGGCAAGCTGCGCGGCTGCGTCGGCAAGACGATGGCGTGCCGGCCACTGGTCAACGACGTCGCCGAGAACGCTTACGCCGCCGCCTTCGAGGACAGCCGCTTCAAGGCGCTGACGCAGGCCGAGGCCGACGGCCTCGACGTGGAGATCTCCGTGCTCAGCGATCCGCTGCCGATCTCCTTCTCAGGCGAAGCCGACCTCCTCGCCAGGCTGCGCCCCGACGTCGACGGCGTCATCCTCGAGTGCGGCGGGCAGCGCGGCCTGTTCCTGCCCGACGTGTGGCAGAGCGTGCCCGATGCTCGCGAGTTCCTCGCCCAACTCAAGGTCAAGGCGGGCCTCGCCGCCAACCACTGGTCCGACGACATCGCCGCCTATCGCTTCACCACCGCATCGACTTCGCTCTCCGCGCGCGGCGCCGTCGTCTGAGCGTTGCCGCCGGCGCTCAGGCACGGCGCAGCCACACCGCGGTGTCATGGAACACCGCGCCGCCCATGGGCGGGCCGCGGTCGGCGCCGACGAGCAGATTGATGCCGATCCCTTCCTCGAACGCCGCGTTGGGCCACACGCTCTCAACCACGACGACGCCGCGTTGCAGGCCGTCGAAGCCCTTGGCGTGGACGACGAGATCGCCGCGCCGGTTGCCGAGACGCACGCGCCCGCCATCATCGAGGCCGAGCGCAGCCATGTCGTCGGGGTGGACGAGCGCGGTAGGGCGGCCCTCGCGCTTTCGCGACGTCGGCGTCTCGGTGAAGCTCGAGTTGAGGAACTGCCGCGCCGGCGCGGTGACGAGGCGGAAGGGATGCGTATCGTCGGCCTCCTCGATCGTCGTCATGTGGTCGGGAAGGCGCGGCATCGCCGCGTGATCGGCGCCGACGCGCGCCCAGTCGGGGGCGAAGTGGAATCGCCCGTCGGGGGTGCCGAAGCCGGTGAGGAAATGCGCGGTCTCGAAATCGGGCTGGCAGTCGATCCAGTGGCATTCCTCGAGCGCATCGATCCCCGGCCAACCCGAGGCCTCGAGCGTCGCATCGATGAGTTCGCGCGCGCTCATGCGGAAGCCGGGATGCTTGGCCCCCAAGCGCTCGGCGAGGGCGCAGATCACCTCGTGGTTGGGGCGCGAATCGGCGTAAGGCTCGATGACCCTGGGGCCGAGCGTGATGTGCTGGTGGCCGCTCGCCTGGTAGACGTCGTCGTGCTCGACGAAGGTGGTGGCGGGCAGCACGATATCGGCCATCCGCGCGGTCTCGGTCATGAACTGCTCGTGGACACAGACGAAGAGATCGTCACGGGCGAAGCCCGCGTGCACCTTGGCGAGCTCGGGCGCCACCACCATCGGGTTGGTGTTCTGGATCAAGAGCGCGGTCACCGGCGGTCCGTCGCCGAGGTCGCGGCGGTCACCGGCGAGCACCGGGCCGATGCGCGACTGGTCGAGCATGCGCATGTTGGGGTCGCGCGCGTCGAGCCCCTCGATCAGCGTCATGTCCCAGTGGTAGATCTCGTTGTTCTTGTGGAAGGCGCCGCCGCCCGGGTGCTTCCAGGCGCCGGTCACCGTCGGCAGGCACGAGACCGCGTGCACGTTGGCGGCGCCGTTGCGAGAACGCGAGAAGCCATAGCCGACGCGGATGTAGCTGCGCGCGGTAGCGCCGTAGAGGCGCGCGAAGTCGACGATCTCGCTCTCGGAAAGCCCGGTGATCTCCGCCGCCCACGCCGGCGTGCGGGTCTCGAGATGCGCCTCGAGCGCCTCGGTGCCGGCGGCGTACTCGGCGAGGTACTCGCGGTCGGCGTAACCCTCGGCGAAGAGCACGTGCATCATCGCGCAGGCGAGCGCGCCATCGGTGCCCGGGCGTAGCGCCAGGTGAACGTCGGCGACCTCGGCGGTGCCGTTGCGGTAGGGGTCGACGACCGCGAGCTTGGCGCCGCGGCGCTTGCGCGCACGGGAAACGTGGGTCATGACGTTGACCTGCGTCACCACCGCGTTGCTGCCCCAGCAGACGATGAGGTCGGCCTCGGCCATCTCGCGCGGATCGGGCCCGCGCAGCGCCCCGGTGCCGGCGATCCAGCCGGCGACGGCGAGCGTCGTGCAGATGGTGCTGTCCTGACCCGAGTAGCGCATCACGTGGCGCAGGCGGTTGATGCCGTCGCGTTGCACCAGCCCCATGGTGCCAGCGTAGTAGTACGGCCATATCGCCTCCGGGCCGTGGGTCTCGGCCGCGCGTTCGAGCTCGGCCGCCACCTGATCGAGCGCCTCGTCCCAGGCGATCGGTTCGAAAGCGCCGCTGCCCTTGGGCCCGCTGCGGCGCAGCGGGTGCTTGAGCCGGTCGGGATGATGGACGCGCTCGGCGTAGCGCCCGACCTTGGCGCAGATGACGCCCGCGGTATAGCTGTTCGCCTTCGCCCCGCGCACCTTGCCGATGGTGCGCGCGTCGATGCGCTCGACCTCGAGCGCGCAGGTGCTCGGGCAGTCGTGCGGACAGGCGGAGTAGACGATGTCGGGCGGCACGGTGGCGAAGCTCCTTCCCGGATTGCTCTGGCCCAAATCGCTCTGGGCCAAATTGCGCTGGCCCAAATCGCTCTGGCCCCATTCGTCGCGGACCGATACTATCGCGGTGCCGACGCGCCGGTCGAGGGCCAGTAGCGCGCAGCGCCAAGCCGCTACTTTCGCCTTTTTCCGGGCCGACGCCTAGTGCAGATTATTCGCAAGCGGGGATCAGCGGTAACGGGGTGAGACTTGGCGAAAGGCAACGGCTTCGAGGTGCGATTCTGGGGCGTGCGCGGCGGCATCCCCTGCCCCGGCCCGGGCACCACCCGCTACGGCGGCAACACGCCGTGCGTCGAGATGCGCGCCGGCGACGAGACGCTGATCTTCGACGCCGGCACCGGCATCCGCCCGCTCGGCCATACCCTCGACCGCGAAGCGCCGGTCACGGCCGACATCTTCTTCAGCCACACCAGCTTCGAACGCATCGGCGGCATGCCGTTCTTCACCGCGGGCTACAACCCGAAGAACAGCTTTCGCCTGTGGGCCGGCCACCTGCCGCCGGGCGAGAGCATCCGCGAAGTGCTCACCGGGCTGATGATCGACCCGGTGTTTCCCGTTCCCATCGACGTCATGGGCGCGAAGCTCGAGTTCAGGGACTTTCGCGCCGGCGAAACACTCGAGCCCACGGCCGGATTCCGCGTGCGCTCGGCGGCGCTCAACCGCTCGGTTCCGGTCACCGGCTACCGGGTCGAGTGGGGCGGCAAGAGCGTCTGTTACGTCTCCAATCTGATGCCCGCCCCCGACGGCGACGAGGCCGCGGCGCTCGCGCTCCTCAGGGGAGCCGACGTGGCGATCCTCAACACGGTCGGCGACGGCGCCGACGCCGCCTGGCGCCACGGCGCGCGCCTCTGCGATGCCGCCGGGGTGAAGACCTACGTGGTGTTCCACCACGCCCCCGAAAGCGACGACAAGGCGATGGACGCGCTCGCCGCCGAGGCCGAGGCGCTGCGCCCGGGCACGATCGTCGCCCGCGAGGGCATGGCGCTCACACCCTGAAAGGCGCGCGTCAGCCGGGCGGCAGGTCAACGCGACGGGAGCGCGGCGATCACCTCATCGCAGGGCAGCTCAGCGAGCCTCGGACGCCTCAGGATCGCGACACATCGGCCGCGCGGCGCGGTGCGCGCCGGATCGGAAGCGCTCGAATACAGAACCACCGAGGGGCAGCCCGCGCCGGCGATCAGGTGCATGGGACCGGTATCGTTGCCGACCGCGACCACGGCCCGACGCGCGAGCTCGACGATTTCCCCGAAGGCCGTTCGACCGCAGAGATCGAGCGCACCGGGACAACCGCGAACGACTTCAGCAAGAACGCCCCGTTCCGCCGCGGCGCCGATGAGCACGGACCGCACGCCTTGGCCTGCAAGCCGTGTCGCCAGCACAGCATATTGCGCCGCCGGCCAGCGTTTTTCGGGCCTGTGCGCGGACGCGCCCGGGACCAGAAGCGCGAAGCGGCCGACAAGATCGAAACGGCCGAGGTCGGCCGCAGCCCACGAAAGATCGATCTCCGGAACCTCGGCGATCCCGGCCACGGCGAGCTGCTCGGCCTGACACTCGACAGGATGCATTCGGTTGCGCCGCGGGTTGACATGGGGATGCGAACACCCCCACGCGACGCCCGACCACTCGGGTCGCCGCCGCCAGCCGAACAGGCGGAAGTATGCGTTGGTGCGATCGCTGGTCTGCAGGTCGTACACGCGCGCGAAGCCGCCGCCACGCAGCTTTTTGGCCAGCACAAGCCAGTCGCGCGGCCGCCAAAGGCCCGGTCGGCTGTCGATCCAGACCTCGTCGAAGTAGCCGCACGCCTCGCCGAGGCCGGCGTAAGGGGCCGTGGTAAGCAGGGTAATGCGGGCATCGCCATGATGCGCCCGAATGGCCTTGAACGCGCCCATCGCCTGCACGAAGTCACCCAGCGCACCGAGCTTGATGACGAGGACGGCTGCCGGCCGCGTATGTTCCATTGACGAGTCTGTGGGCCGGGATGCGATCAGGTGTGAGTACACCGTGGCTGTTGGCGACCGCGATGTCCGCGCGTCACTATAGTGCACGACAAACGCGCTGCAACATCCGCCTCGTCTGCACGCTGGCGAGCGAAGACCGCGGCCCGGCATTCTTGACCCCGCCGCCCCGCCACTTAATCTAACCCGCGCGGCTTGTGGGGTGGTGACGAGGCACGCGATGATCGTCGTTCTCACGCAATGTTTCCCGCCGGTGCTCGGGGGGATCGAGAATTTGATGGCGGGCCTCGCCGGCGCCCTGAGCGGACTCGACCGCAAGGTGATCGTGCTCGCCGACGGCCACCGCGACCGTGGCGAGGCGGCTTATGACCGGCGGCTCGATTATCCCGTGCGGCGAATTTCGGGCGTCAAGCCTTGGCGACAGCGCCGTAAGGCGGCGGCTCTCGGCGAACTTCTGGGCACCGGGAACGTGAGGGCGATCTTCACCGACTCGTGGAAGAGCGCCGAACACGCGATACCGAAGCTCCGGGAACACGACGTGCCGTTGGTTTGCCTGGCGCACGGCAATGACGTGCTGGCAGAGGACGACGCGCGGAGACGGCGCCGCATCTCACGGATCCTGTCGAGCGCAACGCGCATCGCCGCCAATTCCGCGAATACAGCAGAGCGGGTGCAGGCTCTTGGCGTCGATCCCGCGCGCATCGCCGTCGTAAATCCGGGGGTGACACCGCCGGAGCGGCCCGAGCGAGATGTGGTGGAAAGCGTGGCGGCGCGCATCGGTGAGCGGGAACATCTGCTGCTGACCGTGGCACGTATCGAACCTCGCAAGGGGCAGGACCAGGTGCTCCGCAGCATGCCGGCTCTGCTTTCCGACTACCCGGAATTGACGTACGCCATTGCCGGCGACGGTCCGTACCGGGAGCAACTCGAACAACTCGCGCGCCACCTCTCTATCGCCCGGCGGGTGCGCTTCCTCGGCCGGGTTTCCGAGGCGGAAAAGTCAGCGCTCCTGGAGCTCGCAGACCTGTTCGTCATGCCCGCGAGAGAGGATGTCGCCACGCGGTCGGTGGAGGGGTTCGGAATTGCTTATGTCGAGGCCGCTTTCCGCGCCTTGCCGACCGTAGCCGGACGAAGCGGCGGGGTGGCGGACGCCGTCCTCGACGGAGTGACAGGGCTGTTGTGCGACGGCAACGACGCCGGCGACGTCGAACGGACGATCCGCGACTGCCTGGCCGATCCCGGGCGCCGAACCCAATTGGGCATCGCCGCGCGGCAGCGGGCCGAACGGGAGTTCACCTGGCCGGTAGCGGCGAAACGATATCTTGCCTGCCTCGAGCCGATCGCTTCGTAGGAATCCGCACCTCGTACCCGCTCGCACGGTTGTTGACGAGGTGATCGCGTCTGGCGCTGGGGATGGCAGGGAGCCGGTGCGAAGACGATGGCATCGAAGCGGCGTCGTCCCCCGATTCGGGATCTTCGTTCAGACGTCGACCAAAGGATACCGGCTCGTGCGGGCGACCTGCGTTTCGTGCGGTACGGAAGCGCAACGCCTCGCATGGACTCGAAAGGCCGTTGCCACGTCCACCTCGTGAAGGTTTGCCGCGGCCGCGAGATCCTCGTGCACGAAGAAGGCGTTGACCCCCGAACTCTCGCAACCCACCAGAACATAACCCTTGGAACGGGAAAGCTTCGAGAGCGCCGCGAGCGAGGCTCCATGATAGAACGGCTTCGCCTTGTCGCGGCCGACGACGAATTGCGGATCATATGGAATTGTGACGCTTCTTTCGACGCCGAAGGACGCATTGTATTCGATGACGGCAATGCGCGGGCGACAAGCCGTAAGTGCCTTCCAAATCCAGTAATCGTTGCCGTCGACGTCCAGCGAAAATACGTCGATTTCACCGCTAATACCAGCGCCTTCCAAAAACTGGTTTACGTTCTCCGAGGTTACGAACGCGTGTATGGTCTTGCACTTGGTTGCGCCTTCGCCGAGCCGGGAAGCGAAGAACGCCTGGGCGGATCGACAAAACGATTCGTCCGCCTCGAATTGCACGGCTCGCCAGCCAAAGTTCAGCACAAGGTTGGCTGAATTGCATTCGCGTCCATCCTCGATACCGATCTCCACGACCAAGCGACGCGCAACCCCGATCCGGTCGACGAGATAGAGAATTATTCCATCTTCGCCGTACTGGGAGCGGAACCCCAGCTCGAATGGTTCCAGTCCCGCGACGAACTCGGGATCGGCAATCCCCGGGTAAGCGAGACGCGCGATCTGCCTCCCCAAGCGATCGATGGCATTCGTTTGTCTGATGTTCTTCCGGAGGAAACTGCCCCCCAGTAACAACCGTCGAAGTTTTTGCTTGAACAATGTCATCTGATTTCCGTGACGGCGGGTCGGCGCGCTCGCCATCAATGATCGCGCAACGGGCCGCTCGGGGAAGGACCCGCGTTGCCGTCGGCATATCCGGCTTCACCGGGGCGCCTCGGGCGTGGCGTGTCGGCGGTCGCCGCCAGGGCCCAACCAAGAAGGAACCAGAACAGCGCCGCGTTCCAGTTGCTGAAGAAACTCTGGACCGACGCGACCGGCCACAGGAACAGGATGACCGCGATTACCGGCCCGACCGCCAGCGGTTCGTAACGCCAATGGCGAGCACCCGCCGCGAAGTGGCGCACCCACAAGCCGATCACAACGAGAAACCCGGCAAACCCGATCGCGCCGGTCTCGGAAAGCCATTCGAGGTAC
>JAZFVR010000232.1:0-3426 GCA_036447835.1 Alphaproteobacteria bacterium
CACCCTCGCGCAGGGCTTCGATGGCAAACTCGAGCTCGGCGAACAGGCGGCGCAGGCTGGGGTCCCGGGCCAGCGCGGCGATCAGCGGCTGCACCTCGGCGAGGTTGTCGGCGAGGTCCTCGAGCTCATCGAGGTCGAGGTAGAGAAAGCCGTTTACGGCGAAGAACTCGCCGCTGCCCGGGCGATAGACGGTCTTGAACAGGACTTCCTCCTGTTCGAGCCGCGCGGCGAGGGCGGCCGCCGCGTCCTCGGCGAGGTCGGGGGTCTCGGCGTCGATCACCACCACGAGCACGTCGTCGAACTGGGGGAAGGCCCGGTCGTAGTCCTTCACGGCCTGGCGGAACGGCAGCTCCTCGGAGATCATGTCCTCGGTGTCGGTGTTCATTCCCAGGTTGTCGACGGTGTAGACGAGGATCGCGGCCGTCGCGGCGAGGGCGAGGGCGAGCACCCATCCGGCGTAGCGGCGGGCGCCGTCGACCCAGCGAAAAAGAAGCCGGCCGAAGACGTGGTCGGGAAGGTGATCGAGCCCGTAGCTCACGGTGCGGGGGACTCCCGAATAGGTTAATGCGCCGACAGCACGGCAACTACACGACATCGGCGGCCGCGGCAAGGGCGGGGGGGTGGAGGCCGACTTCTACCCTTGCACTGCGGCCTAAATACATGCATATTAGCCCAAAATCTTTATGAATTCTTAACCAAGAGGACACGCTGTGCGACGTTTACTTTCCCAGGCTCTTTCGGTCGTTTTCCTCCTCGCTGTCACATCGACCGTCGGCGCCGCGCAAACGGTGGCTAACGACGTCGTCGAGTCGCTCCACGATTCGCTTATCGCAGTGATGAAAAACGCCGATACGCTCGGGTTCGAAGGACGGCGCGACCGTCTCGCGCCGGTGATCGCCGATTCGTTCGACATGGCGCTGATCGCGCGCGGCTCGGCCGGCCGGCACTGGAAGACGTTCGATGCCGAGGAGCAGAAGCGCCTCATCGAAAAGGTGATGAACCTCACCGTCGCCACCTACGCGGCGCGCTTCGACGACTACGCGGGCGAGAAGTTCCGGGTGCTGTCGCAGGAGCCGGCGCCGCGCGACACCGTGCTCGTCAGCACCCGACTGGTCAAGAGCGACGGCGAGGAGATCGAGCTCAACTACCTGCTGCGTCCCACCGAAGCGGGCTGGCGCATCGTCGACATCTACCTCAAGGGCGTGTACAGCGAGCTCGCGGTCAGGCGCTCGGAGTACGCGTCGCTGATCAAGCGCGGCGGCCTCGAGGGCCTGATCACGGCGATCGACGACAAGATCGCCGAATTCAAGGCCGAAGCGGCCAACTGAGGCGGGCGGGAACGTTCCGGCGCTCTCTCACCCGCCCCTCAGCGGCGGCATGATGGCGAGGCGGTCATTCTCGGCGAGTACGCGCGGGGCGCGTTCGGCGGTCGGCACCGAGGCGCCGTTGAGCATGACCAGGTAGGTTCCGTCGAGCGGCAGGCCGAGCTGCCTCATCACGTCCACCGGCGTCGCGCCCTCGGCGACATCGAGCTCGGCGGCGTTGCCGCTGCTGCCCGGCGGCAGGTGCCTGCCCAGCAGCCCTGCAGTCTTGAACCTGATCTTCATCGCCGCCGTCCCGCAGCCGACCGACCCCGGCGCTCAGGCGATGCCCTGGGTGCGGTCGAGATAGGCGTCCATCACCCTATGCGGGTCGTTCATCAGCACGTCCTTCCATGGGCCGAGGGACACGCGCGTCTGCACCAGCCCGCGGATGACGCCGACGTGCTGGGTGAGACCGAGCGACAATGCACCGACGACCCGGTCGCCGTCGAACGCGAGCCTGAGGTACTTGAAATTGCCGGCGTCGACCGCCTCGGCCACATCACCGCCGTCGACGCCGGCCCACAGCCCGAAAGAGCTCGACACCAGACCCAGGGTATTGAGCACGTTCATCGCCAGGCTGCCGCGATAGGGCGTCTTTCGCCCGGCCATATTGCGCCCGGCGATGCGGCCGTGCTCGCTCGCCGTCGGCTGGATCGCGTGCACCTCGCGCTTGCCGGTCGAGAAGTCGGGGCCCTGGGCCACGTCGCCGGCGGCGTAGACGTCCGCCGCGCTGGTCTCGAGGCGCTCGTTGACGAGGATGCCGTGGTCGATCTCGATGCCGCTGCCGTCGAGAAAGCCGATGTTGGAGGCGACGCCGGTGGCGCAGACGACGAGGTCGGCGTCGAGTTCGCCGCCGTCGCCGAGCGCGAGGCGCACGCCGCCGTTGTTCGCCTCGATGCCTTCGACCCGGGTCGAGGTGAGGACGTTGACGCCCTTGTTCTCGCACCAGCGCTTGATCATGTCGCCGCCGGTCGCGTCCATCATGCGCGCGAGCATGCGGTCTTCCATCTCGACCACGGTGAGCGCGACCTTGCGCGC
Source organism: Alphaproteobacteria bacterium (assembly GCA_036447835.1). GTDB lineage: Bacteria > Pseudomonadota > Alphaproteobacteria > JAAXGF01 > JAAXGF01 > JAZFVR01. Next base: position 2,403 of record JAZFVR010000232.1, read on the forward strand.
GGCGAGCGCCTCGAGAACGATGCAGCCGATGAAGCCCGCGCCCATGAGCACGACGTGCGCGCCCGCCTTCGCCCGCGCCGCGATCTTGCGCGCGTCGTCGAGCGTCCAGCAGTTCTCGACGCAGGCGAGGTCCATGCCCGGGATCGGCGGCCTCACCGCGTGCGCCCCGGTGGCGATAAGCAGCTTGTCGTAGGTGAGCGACTCGCCGCCGTCGAGAGCGAGAGCCTTCTTCTTCGGCGTCACCGTCTCGACACGGCCCTGGCGCACGTCGATGCCGAGGCTCTCGAAGTGCCTGCCGCCGTGGCGCAGGCGCGTCCCCTCCTCATCGATGTTGCCGGCGAGGAGATAGGGGATCGCCATGCGCGAATACGGCGGTTCGGGCTCGTCGCCGACGAGCGTGATCGCGCCCGAGGGGTCGGCCTTGCGCAGCGTCTCCGCCGCGATGACGCCCGCCGGCCCGGCGCCGATGATCACGTAGTCCATTCTTCACCCTCCCGATGTTCCGTCGTTGCGACGATGGCCCGGTCCGCGTTGCCAGAGACGCCGCAGGGGCGGGTTTGAAACCCGCCCCTACATGTCACGATCCAGCAGTTGGCGCACCGGCGGGTCGTCGCACCAACCCGGCGTCACGCCGCTAGAGCCCGAGCCTCGCCACGGTTTCGCTGCTCGGCCGGCCGTCCTTGGTCCAGCCGCGCGCCTCGTAGTACTCGGGCAGCATCTTGCCGAGCTCGTTGACCTTGCCCTTGCCCGCGCCCGCCGGCGCCGGCACCTCGAGCATGCGCTTGGGCAGGGTGTCGTCCTTGGCGGTCAGGCCGGCGCCGAGGTTGAACATGCGTTCGAGGTTCCAGATGCGCTCGCCGGTCTCCTGCAGCCGCTCGGCGGTCCAGTCGCCGTCGCAGGCGGCGTCGATCTGCTGGGCGAACTCCTCGAGACCCCAGGCGGCGGTGGTGAACAGGCACAGCCCCGAGGAATCGACCGCGGCGACGCGGTCCTGGGACTCCTTGCACGGCTTGGCCTTGCCCTT
>JAZFVR010000233.1:0-8725 GCA_036447835.1 Alphaproteobacteria bacterium
TGTGGGGAGTTTACAAATCCCTTGCATTCTGCGACTTTCGCCGCGGGAGAGGACAGGGAAAGACGTAATGTCGAAGGCCACTTCGGAAGTCCGCAAGTTTCGCCATCCGGGGGCGAGCAAGCGCAAAACGAGAATCGTCGGCCGGGGACGCCAGCTCGACTCGGGCGCGCTCGCCGAGGTCCGCGACCTGCTCGGCGATCGCCCGCGACGGCGCGATCTGCTCATCGAGCACCTGCACCTGATCCAGGACCGCTATCACCACATTTCGGCCGCCCACCTGCGGGCGCTCGCCGCGGAGATGCGCCTGCCCATGGCCGAGGTGTTCGAGGTGGCCACCTTCTACGCCCATTTCGACGTGCTCAAGGAGGGCGAGACCCCACCGCCGCCCGTGACGGTTCGCGTCTGCGACAGCCTCACCTGCGAGATGACGGGCGCCGGGGCGCTGCTCGGAACGTTGCCGGCCAGGCTCGGCGCGCGCGTGCGCGTGGTCCGCGCCCCGTGCATGGGCCGCTGCGACCGCGCGCCCGTGGTCGAGGTCGGCCATCGCCACGTGGTCCACGCCGACGCGGCGAAGGTAGCGGCAACGGTGGCGGACGGGCGGCTCGAACCCGAGATTCCGCCCTATATCGACTATGCGGCCTACGTCGAAGGCGGCGGCTACGGGCTTCTCCGCGACTGCCTGGCGGGCCGGCGCAGCGCCGACGAGGTGATCGCCGTCATCGAGGCCTCGGGCCTCCGCGGCCTCGGCGGAGCCGGTTTTCCCGCCGGCCAGAAGTGGCGCTTCGTGCGCCGGGAGCCGGGTCCCCGCCTCATGGCGATCAACGCCGACGAGGGCGAGCCCGGCACGTTCAAGGACCGCCACTACATGGAGAGCGACCCGCACCGCTTCCTCGAAGGCATGCTCGTCGCCGCCTGGGCGGTCGAGGCGGGTGACGCTTACATCTACCTGCGCGACGAGTATCCCGGCGTGCGCCAGGTGCTGCTCGAGGAAATCGCCGCGCTCGAGGCGGCGGGCCTCGCGCAAGCGACCAACGTTCACTTGCGGCGCGGCGCCGGCGCCTACATTTGCGGCGAGGAAGGCGCAATGATGGAGAGCATCGAGGGCAGGCGCGGCCTGCCGCGCCACCGTCCTCCCTTCCCCACCCAGGTGGGGCTGTTCGGAAGGCCGACGCTGATCCACAACGTCGAGACGGTCCACTGGGTGCGCGACATCGTCGAGAAGGGGGCCGATTGGTTCACCTCGCACGGCCGCAACGGGCGCAAGGGCCTGCACAGCTTCTCGGTCTCGGGCCGGGTCAGGAAGCCCGGCGTCAAGCTCGCGCCTGCCGGCATCAGCGTTCGCGAGCTGATCGACGAGTACTGCGGCGGCATGGCCGAAGGCCACGTCTTCAAGGGGTACCTGCCGGGCGGCGCCTCGGGCGGCATCCTGCCCGCCGCGCTCGGCGACGTGCCGCTCGACTTCGACACCCTGCAGCCGCACGGCTGCTTCATCGGCTCGGCGGCGATCATCGTCCTTTCGGATAGGGACAACGCGCGCGATGCGGCGCTCAACCTGCTGCGCTTCTTCGAGGACGAGAGCTGCGGCCAATGCACGCCGTGCCGGGTGGGGTGCGAGAAGGCGGTCGCGCTGATGAGCCGTCCCGACTGGGACGAGGACCTTCTCAACGCGCTTTCCGCGGCCATGATGGACGCCTCGATCTGCGGCCTCGGCCAGGCCGCGCCGAACCCGGTTCTCAAGGTTCTCGAGCATTTCCGGGAGGACCTGGCATGAGCGAGACGGGCATGGGCGACAAGGTCGTCTTCACCCTCGACGGCAGCGAGGTCGCCGCCGCGCCGGGCGAGACGATCTGGCAGGTGGCCGAACGCCAGGGCATCGAGATTCCGCATCTCTGCTATTCGACGGCGGCGACCTACCGGGCCGACGGCAACTGCCGCGTGTGCATGGTCGAGATCGAGGGCGAGCGCGTGCTCGCCGCCTCGTGCATCCGCACGCCGACGCCGGGCATGGTGGTGCGCACCGACACGACACGCGCCGACGCCGCGCGCCGGATGGTGATGGAGCTGCTGCTCGCCGACCAGCCGGCGCGCGAGAGCGCCCACGACCCGAAGTCAGAGCTTTGGCACTGGGCCGACGCGATGGGCCAGCTCGAGAGCCGTTTCCCGGCGCGCGCCGCGCTGGCGCCCGATCCCAGCCACCCGGCGATGGCGGTCAACCTCGACGCCTGCATCCACTGCACGCTCTGCGTCCGCGCCTGCCGCGAATCCCAGGTCAACGACGTCATCGGCATGGCCTACCGCGGCCATCGCGCCAAGGTCGTGTTCGACTTCGACGACCCTATGGGGGAATCCACCTGCGTCGCTTGCGGCGAGTGCGTCCAGGCGTGCCCGACGGGGGCGCTGATGCCGGCGAACCTGCTCGACGAAAAGGGCGTGCGCACCGGCTTTGCCGACAGGCAGGTCGACAGCGTCTGTCCCTACTGCGGGGTGGGGTGCCAGATCACGTACCACATAGCCGACAACGAGATCCTCCACGTCGAGGGTCGCGAGGGCCCGGGCAACATGGGCCGGCTGTGCGTCAAGGGCCGCTTCGGTTTCGACTACATAACCCACCCCCACCGCCTGACCGCGCCGCTGATCCGCAAGGAGGGCGTGCCGAAGGACGCGCTCGCCGACGTCGACCCGGCGAACCCGTGGACCCACTTCCGCGAGGCGACGTGGGACGAGGCGCTCGATTTCGCCGCCGAGGGCTTCGGGCGCATCCGCGAGCGCGACGGCGGCAAGGCGCTCGCCGGCTTCGGCTCGGCCAAGGGCTCGAACGAGGAGGCGTATCTCGTCCAGAAGCTCGTGCGCACCGGCTTCGGCACCAACAACGTCGACCACTGCACGCGGCTGTGCCACGCCTCGTCGGTCGCCGCGCTCCTCGAGACCATCGGGTCGGCCGCCGTCACCGCGCCGTTCACCGACGCGCTCAAGTCCGACGTCATCGTCGTCATCGGCGCCAACCCGACCGAGAACCACCCGGTCGCCGCCACCTTCTTCAAGAACGCGGCGAAGCAGGGTGCGACGCTCATCGTCTGCGACCCGCGCGGCCAGGCGCTCGAGGCGTATGCGACGCACATGCTGCAGTTCACCCCGGGCGCCGACGTCGCCCTCTTGAACGCGATGATGAACGTCATCGTCGAGGAGGAGCTCTACGACCGCCAGTACGTCGAGGCGCACACCGAGGGCTTCGAGGCGCTCAGACAGCACCTCAAGACGTACACGCCCGAGGATATGGCGCCGATCTGCGGCGTCGACGCCCAAACCATCCGCACGGTTGCGCGCAAATACGCCCGCGCGGAAGCCGGCATCATCTTTTGGGGCATGGGCATCTCGCAGCACATCCACGGCACCGACAATGCCCGCTGCCTGATCGCGCTGGCGCTGATGACCGGCCAGATCGGCCGCCCCGGCACCGGGCTGCACCCGTTGCGTGGCCAGAACAACGTGCAGGGCGCCTCCGACGTCGGCCTGATCCCCATGGTCTACCCCGACTACCGCTCGGTGGAGGATCCGGAGATCAGGGCCGAGTTCGAAGAGTTCTGGAACGCCGAGCTCGACCCCAAGCGCGGGCTTACCGTGGTCGAGATCATGGACGCGGTCCACGACGACGTGATCAAGGCGATGTACATCATGGGCGAGAACCCAGCAATGTCGGATCCCAACGTCGGCCACGCGCGTGAGGCCCTCGCCAAGCTCGAGCACCTGGTGGTGCAGGACATCTTCCTCACCGAGACCGCGTTCCACGCCGACGTGGTGCTGCCGGCCTCGGCCTGGCCCGAGAAGGACGGCACCGTCACCAACTCGAACCGCCAGGTGCAGATGGGGCGCAAGGCCCTCGACTTGCCCGGCGACTGCCGCCAGGACTGGTGGATCATCCAGGAGATCGCGCGCCGCATCGGTCTCGACTGGAACTACACCGGCCCCGCCGAGGTGTTCGCCGAGATGCGCGCCTGCATGGACTCGATCAAGGGCATCAGCTGGGATCGTTTGCTCGCCGAGAGCGCGGTGACCTACCCCTGCGATTCGGAGGACGAGCCGGGCCGAGAGGTGATCTTCGGCGAAGGCTTCCCCACCCCCTCGACGCGCGGCAAGATGGTGCCGGTCGACATCGTCCCGCCCGACGAGCAGCCCGACGACGAGTTCCCGATGATCCTCTCCACCGGGACGCTCTTGGAGCACTGGCATACCGGCGCGATCACGCGCCGCGCTCACCTGCTCGACGCGCTCGAGCCCCAGGCGATCGCCTGCCTCGCGCCGGCCGATCTCGAGCGTCTCGGCATCGCGCCCGGCGAGCGCATTCGCGTGACCACGCGGCGCGGCGTGATCGAGACCACGGCGCGCGGCGACGGCACGGTGCCCGCGGGCGTCGTCTTCATCCCCTTCTGCTATGCCGACGCCGCCGCCAACCTGCTCACCAACCCGGCGCTCGACCCCATCGGCAAGATTCCCGAGTACAAGTACTGCGCCGCGCGGGTCGAGAAGCCGGAGACGGCAGCGCCCGGCGACGACTGATACCTGGCGGGAGGTGGGGTTGACATGGGTCTCCGCCGGCTCGCCCTTCTTCTCGTTGTATTCCTGCCGCTCGCGGCGCGCGCCGGCGCGCTCGACGACCAGCTCGTCGGGGCCGCCGCGGCCGGCGACAGGCTTCTCGTCGAGTCGCTGCTCGAGCATGGCGCCGACGCCAACGCCAGCGGAGCCGACGGCGAAAGCGCGCTCTACAACGCGGCGCGTTACGGCTGGCCGGGGATCGTCGACGTCCTCGCCGCGGCCGGCGCCGATGTCGACCGCCGCGAGCCGAAGCGCGGCAACACACCCCTCATCACCGCTGCCCTGCGCCGCGGCGGACTCGCCGTGGTGCGCGCGCTGATCGACGCCGGCGCCGGGGTCGACGCCCGCGCCGACGATGGCTGGAGCGCGCTCCACGCCGCCGCGCGGGTGCGCGATTCCGAGATCGTCGCCGAGCTGCTCGCCGCCGGCGCCGACGCCAACATGACCACGCCCGAAGGCGTCACGCCGCTGCTCATCGCGGCCGAGCACGGCTTCACCGAGGGCGCGCACATCCTCCTCGCCTACAACGCCGAGGTCGACGCGCGCGACGCCGGCGGACGCAGCCCGCTCGCCTGGGCCGCCGCCATGGGCGAGGTGGCGATCGTCGCCGAGCTCATCAAGCGCGGTGCCGACACGAGCGCGGCGGGACGCAACGGGCGCACGCCGCTGATGCTCGCCGCCGCCGGCAGCCATCTCCAGGTCGCCTTATCGCTCGTCTTCGGCGGCGCCGACGTCAACGCGCGAAACCCGGTCAACGGCAACACCGCGCTAATGCTCGCCGCCAACCGCGGCGCGCTGGCCATCGTCGAGGCGCTGATGGCCGCCGGCGCCGACGTGAACGCCCGCGCCGACGACGGCTGGACCGCGCTCGAAGCGGCCGAGATGATCGGCGACGACGACATCGCCGAGATGCTGCGCCGCGCCGGCGCCCGAGAATGAGGCCGGCGGCCGGTTTGCCCACCGGGGGGCGAGCGCAGGCCGCAGGATCTGTTAGCGAATGCTTAACGAACAGAGCGAAAAATCAGTGGTATTGGGGGCGAAAGAGGGGGAGAATCGCCACGGTCGTCGAGGCCGTCGCCCGCCCCCAGCGAATGGAGTGAACCGCGAATGAAAGCCATGTTCCTCGGTTTCGCCGTCAGTATCCTCATCGCCATCGCCGTCGGCGTGGTGCTCGACAAGATGAACCCCCAGACTTCGCGGACCCAGACGATTCACGCCGACGTCCGGCTCTGACTTTAATGGGGTCTGACCCCTTTTTGGGTTTCGCCCTTCGACAGGCCAGGAGTAAGGCCCTTTTGCCGCGCCGGTCACTCGGCGTTTGTGAGTTCCGGTATCAGTCGCTCGTCCCGGCACCGTCTATCGGCACGGCCGTGATTTCCCGCAGATAGTCGATGAGCTGCGCCAATTGCTCGTCGCTGGGAATGCGCTGCACCGGCATCTTGGTGCCCGGGAGGAACACGTCGGGTCCCTCGTGGAACAGGCTGTACAGCGTTTCGTCGTCCCACACGAAGTCGCGATCGCGCAGCGCCGCCGAGTAATTGTAGCCGGGCACCGAGCCGACGCGGCGACCGAACAGCCCGGAAAAATGCGGCCCCGACCGCCGCAGGCCGTCGACGATCAGCGAATGGCAGCGCGCGCACTTGCGAAACACCTTCGCCCCCGGATGGCTGCTCTCGAGCCACGGCTTGGGCTCGGCCGCTCCCTCGCCGACGAGGCCGATCTGATCGCCGGTCGCGAGATGCCACACGCGCACGCGCTCGTCGGAGCTCGCCGAGATGGCGAAGCGCCCGTCGGGCGTGAACGCGGTTGCCCACACCGGCTGTTCGTGCGCCTTGATGACGCGGATGGTGTCGCCCGTGGCGAGGTCCCAGTGGATCAGGTAGCCATCGCGGCCGGCCGACAGCGCCGTCCGGCCGTCGGGCGAGAACACCACGGCGAGGACCGGGCCGTCATGGCCGGTCATCGTCCCGATCTCGCTCAACTCGTCGAGGTCCCAGAGCCGGAGCGTCGCGTCGGTGCTCGCCGACAGCGCACGGCCGCCATAGGGCGAGACGGCGATCTGGCTGACGCCCCAGTCGTGGCCGGCGAGCTTGCCGAGCAGGGTGCCCTTCTCGACGTTCCATACCCTGATGATTCCGTCGTGACCGCCCGTGAGCACGGTCTTGCCGTAGGCCCCGAAGGCGACGGCGTTGACGTTGCTCGGTTGGGCGATCGAGCGGCGCAACGCGCCGTTCGTCACGTCCCAGATGCGCAGCGTGCGGTCCCAGCCGCCAGTCGCCGCGAGCGCGCCATCGCGCGAGATCGCCACGGCCATGACCTTCGCCTCGTGGCCGGCGAACCGCAACACCGGCGCGCCCATCGCCAGGTCCCACAGGATCGCGCTGCCGTCGTCGCTGCCGGTAATCGCCCGCCGGCCATCGGGGTGGAAGGCCACGGCGTTCACGGGGCCCGCGTGGGCATCTAGCTCGGCGAGCGCGCGCTGCTCGACGAAGTCCCACAGCTTCGCCGTGTAGTCGAAGCTGCCGGTGAGCACGGTTTTGCCGTCGGGCGACACCGCCACCGAGCGCACCATGCCGCCGTGGCCAATCATGTCGGCGGCCGCGCTCCACGCGAGGCCAAGGGCGATCGTCACGCCGAGAAGCAGCGGTCTCAGCCGTGCTTGCTTGAAGGGTCTCATCACTGCACCAGCAATTCTTGTCTTTCCGCATCAAACCGGCGATGAAGAGCAGATGTCAACGTGTAGCTCCATCGCCCCGCCGGGGTTGAGGGAGCTGATCGTCAGCGGTCGCGCGTCGGGCCTCAGAAGTTGGCCGTGAAGCCGACCTCGCTGCCGGCGGGACCGCCGGCGATTGCGTCGGCGAAGCGCTTCATCTCCAGGCACATCTCAATGAAAGGCTCCTCATAGTCGAAGCTGTACGCGTCGGCCATGGTCTTAAGGGTGTGCAGCTCCTTGGCCGTGAGCACCACCACGGTCTCACCCTCGCAGTCCGCCTCCTCGAGCCGGCCGAGCTGGAAAAACTCGACGATGTCGCCGAGCTCGTAATCGCCGCCCTGGTAAAGATGCACCAGAGTCTCGCGGCCATGGGCGTCGAGGGCGTAGACGCCCGGATTTTGGCGTGCCTCGACGTGCTTCTTCATGGCGCGCCGCCCCGCTTGCGGATGGGCTCCAGAAAGTCGTGATCCAGGAACGCGCCGATCCCGGATTCCCGCGTTATTCCCACTTGGAAACGAACGGGCGCAGGGAAAGCGGCAATGTCGAGCACGCCGGGTCTCAGCGCCGACATGGATCGGTTGGCTGACCGTTTATTCGCCATGTCGTTCTACCAAACGTCGCCTCCGGAAACCGCCGGACGGCGTAACGGTCATCAACCTTGCCCGAACAGCGCGTCACGAAGATCAACCCGGCGCGAGGCACCCTCCGAGTCCAGGATGAGCGCGCCGTCGTCGTCGATACCGACGAATGTCCCGGTGACCTTCCCGCCCCTCACGTCAATGTCGATTGTTTTGCCGTGAGCGGGCGCATGGTGAAGCCACCTAGCGCGAATCAGCTCAAAGCCGTCGTCCTGCCAGCGGTTGACCCACGTCAAGAAATGTCGGCTGAAGGTTTCCAACACGTCCGCCGGGGTAAGGTCTGTGCAGCCTTCCTCGCGAAGCGTGGTGACACCCTTGTCAAGCGAGGGGCCGCGGGGCTCGGCGTGCGAACCCACCGGCGGCGCCACGGCGACCGTCACATAGACAACCAACCAGTCGGGAACCGACCCTAAAGCGGCCCCTTTCGGCAGGTCGATTCCGATCGCGCCGGCGCCGGCGCCATTGGCGTCGATTCGAGTCGGCCAACGAAAGGTCACCTCCGTCATCGCAGGCACGACGATGCCCAGGCCATCATTGAGCCCCAGCATAGCGACGTAAGTGACCAGCACGGCCCGCTCGAGGGGTTCGTCCGGGTGCAAGATCACCGCACAGTCCAGCTTGTCATCGCGCGTAACCCAAAGGAGGGTGCCGTCATCGGCCCCCTCCACGGCCATCCGTCGGGCCTCCGAACCCAAATCGACGTCGGAGGCAAGGGTGACGAGGCGATAGAGGGGCGGAATCCGGGGGCGCTGGATCATGAACCGTCGCGCAGGCGGACCCGCCG
>JAZFVR010000234.1:0-2510 GCA_036447835.1 Alphaproteobacteria bacterium
CGGAATGTCGCTCGGCAGGGGCACCTCGGCGCCCGGCACGCGAGCCGGCTCCAGCGCTTGCTGCGCCGCCTGCTGATCGGCCAGCTGTTGCACCCGTGGGACCTCGTAGAAGTACTGGAAGCCGAGCACGATGGCGATCGAGATCGCCACCGCGAGGATGAGGTTACGCTGGTCGGTCATGGCGATCGCCGCGCGGGCCGCCGGCGACTCACGCCGCCGCCCGGCGGTCGCCGGGGTCGCGCTGCGCAGCGGCCTCGGGCACCGGGTCATAGCCCGCTCCGCCCCACGGCTGGCAGCGGGCGAAACGCTTCAGCGCCAGCCACGCACCGGCGGGCGCGCCGTGCCGCCCGAGCGCCTCGAGCGCGTAGTCCGAGCAGGTCGGCAGATAACGGCAGCGCGGCGGCAGCACCGGCGAGACCACGAGCTGATAGAGGCGGACGAACCCGCGGAGGATCGTGCTCACAGGGTTCATCGCGTCGCCTTCCGCTGCGGCCGGCGGCGGCCCGCGTCGCGCGCGGCGAGGCGTTCGAGCGCCGTCTCGAGGTCGCCGACGAGCGCGTCGAACGGACGATCGAGCGTCTCGCGTCGGGCGATGACCACGTAGTCGTGCCCCCGCCGGGCGCGCCCGGGCATCACCGCGTCGACGACCGCGCGCAGGCGCCGCCGCGCCCGGTTGCGGCTCACCGCCATGCCCACCTTGCGGCTCGCCGTCAGGCCGACGCGGTAGCCGCCGCAGGCCGCTTCGGCCTCGGCGCTTTCGGCCGCCTGGAGAATGAGACCGGGCGTGACCCACTTGCGCCTGGCGCCGGCGACGCGAAGAAACTCCGAGCGCCGCTTGAGCCGCGCGATACGCGTTGCCATCAAGCTAGGCGGAAAGACGCTTGCGACCCTTGGCCCGGCGCCTGGCCAGTACCTTGCGGCCGGCCGCGGTCGCCATACGGGCGCGGAAGCCGTGACGCCGCTTGCGGACGATCTTGCTGGGCTGGTACGTGCGTTTCACCGGTCAGCTCCGTGAATACGATTGGCCCCGCTACCCTCCGTCGACACGGAAGCGGGGCGAGAGCCCGCCTCGCTCTATAGGAGCGCGAGACGGCCGAGTCAATCGCCTGCCGCCCGTCTCCCGAAGGGGCGGCCAGGCGCGGTTATTTGAGGCCGAAACCCGCGAATCGCTTGCGGAACTTGGCCACCTGGCCGCGGTCGACGACGCGCGTCGAGCCGCCCGTCCAGGCGGGATGCGACTTGGGGTCCACGTCGAGCGTCAGGGTGTCGCCGGCCCCGCCCCAGGTCGAGCGGGTCTTGAAGCTCGTCCCGTCGGTCATCACCACGGTGATCTCGTGGTAGTCCGGGTGGATGCCCTTCTTCATCGCGCTTCTCCTCGAAACCGAGGCGCGAGTTATAGCGAAGCCGGACGCGCCGGGCAAGCCGCGAGTGCGCGTTACGCGCGCCCGGGTGGGGTTGTGTTCGTCGCCGGCTTGCGATACCGATAGCCCGGCACCGCAATCCCCATGGCGTGGCGCCGGACACCAACACACATGTGCATCGATCACGGCCGTCTTGCCGCTACCGTCGGGGCCGGGCTTCGCACGCCGTCCGCCCGGTCCGGGCGATGAGGCCCGCGAGGTCCGAGGCGCCGCCTGCGGCGGCGGACAAGCGGCAGGCGAGCCGCGACCTCGGCCAGCTGCGCCATGTGCTCCGCTTCCTCAAGCCCTACAAGCTCGCCGTCGCCGGAGCGATCGTGGCGCTGACCACGGCGGCGGCGACGGTGCTGGCGCTGGGCTTCGGGCTCCGGCGCCTGGTCGACGAGGGCTTTCGCGGCGGCGATACGGCGCTTCTCGACCGCGCGCTCGTGGTCATGTTCGGCGTCATCGCGCTGCTCGCGCTGGCCAGCTACGGCCGCTATTTTCTCGTCTCCTGGATCGGCGAGCGCATGGTCGCCGACATCCGCCGCGCGGTCTACGGCCATGTCATCGGCTTGAGCCCGGCGTTCTTCGAGACCACCAAGACGGGCGAGATCCTGTCGCGGCTGACCACCGACACCACGGTGCTCCAGGTGGTCGTCGGTTCGACCGCGTCGATGGCGCTGCGCAACCTGCTGATGCTCGTCGGCGGCACGGCGCTGCTGGCGATCACCAGCCCCAAGCTCACCGGCCTGGTGTTCCTCGTCGTGCCCGTGGTGATCCTGCCGATAGTGATCTTCGGCCGCCGCGTGCGGCGCCTGTCGCGGCTGAGCCAGGACCGCGTCGCCGACGTCTCCGCTCACGTCGACGAGACCGTGGCCGCCGTGCGTACCGTGCAGGCGTTCGGTCACGAGACGCTCGAGCGCGGGCGCTTCGGCGCGCGGGTCGAGGACGCCTTCGCCGCCGCCGTCCACCGCGTGCGGGCGCGCGCACTGTTGACGGCGCTCGTCATCGTCACCGTGTTCGGCGCCGTCGGCACGGTGCTGTGGATCGGCGGCCACGACGTCATCGCCGGCAAGGTGACGGCGGGCGAGCTTTCCGCCTTCGTCTTCT
>JAZFVR010000235.1:0-5958 GCA_036447835.1 Alphaproteobacteria bacterium
AGGGCTTCGTCGGCGTAGATGATCGCCGGGACGCGCATCCTGCCGAAAGGCGCCACCCGCCACTCGTACTCAGCCACGCGCTCGAACCGGGACGTGTCCATCGCTTTCCTCTCTTTCCCGGACAGGCTCCTAGTGGTCTAAGTCTGACATATGGTACCCATACGATCTCGTTTCCCGCTTCCTCGGCAGGAAGGGACGCGCAGGCGATGCCGGGGCATCGTCGCGTATGCCTGACGCCCCGAGGCAGCGGGAAGCGAGACCCGGAGGGCGGCCTTCCGGGCCCCCCGGCGGCGTTGCGCGCCGCTTGTGATGTGCCCGCATCACGGCGCGGCGCGCGCCTGGCCGGATGAACTCGGAAGGCCGTCGTATGGGTACCATATGTCAGACTTAGACCACTAGGATCAGGTCCCATCGACAGCGCAGAATACCCCATGACCGACGCATCTTCCATCGCCGAGGCGGCTCCGCGCCGCCTCGAACGGCCCGACGGCCACACGATCGCCTATCATTGGACGCCGGGCAAGGCCCCCGCCGTCGTCTTCGTCGGCGGCTTCATGTCCGACATGACCGGCACCAAGGCGACCGCGCTCGACGCGTACTGCCGCGCCGAAGGCCGCGCGTATACGCGCTTCGACTACCTCGGTCATGGCGCCTCGAGCGGCGAGTTCGCACAAGGCACCATAAGCCGCTGGGCCGACGACGCCATCGCCGTCATCGACGCCGCGACGCAAGGCCCGCTGGTGCTCGTCGGATCGAGTATGGGCGGCTGGATCATGCTGCTGGCGGCGCTGGCGCGGAGCGCGCGCGTCTGCGGCCTGGTCGGCATCGCCGCGGCGCCCGACTTCACCGAGGACCTGTTCTGGAACACGTTCGACGAGGAGGCGCGGGAAACATTGATGCGCGACGGCGTCGTCCAGCGGCCGTCGGACTACGGAGACGAGCCCTATACGATCACCCGGGAGCTGATCGAGGACGGGCGCCAGCATCTGGTGCTGCGCAGCCCCATTCCGCTCACCTGCCCGGTGCGGCTCCTGCACGGCCTCGAGGACGCCGACGTGCCGTGGCGGACCGCGCTGAGCCTCGCCGAGACGCTGGAGAGCGACGACGTCGAGGTGACGCTCGTCAAGCGCGGCACCCACACGCTCTCCGAGCCCGCCGACCTGGAACGCCTGTGGCGCGCGGTGAGCGAGGTCTGCGCGCTCGCGGACGACAGCTAACCGCCGGCGGCGAGGATCGCCGCGAGGCCGCTCCGGTAGTCGGGGTGCGCGAGCGCGACGCCGAGCTCCTGCTTGATGCGGTCGTTGCGCACGCGCTTGTTGTCGGCGTAGAAGCTCGCGGCCATCGGCGAGAGATCGGCCTCGTCGAAGGGAACGAGCGGCGGCGGCGCGACGCCCAGGAGTTCGCAGGCGTGTTCGATCACCTCGGCCGGCGGCGCCGGCGCATCGTCGCAGACGTTGTAGGCGCGGCCGCCGTTGGGCCGCGCGATCGACGCGCGCAGAACCGCGACGATGTCGTCGACGTGGACGCGCGAGAACACGTGGCCTTGCTTGTCGATGCGCCTGGCGCTGCCGGCGCGCACCTGATCGAGCGCGCTGCGCCCCGGTCCGTAGATGCCGGCGAGGCGGAAGACGTGCACCGGGATGCCGTGGCCCCACCAGTAGTTGAGCCACAGCTCCTCGGCCGCGACGCGACGGCGCCCGCGCTCGCCGCTCGGGGTCGAGGGCGTGTCTTCGTCGACCCACAGGCCGCGGTGGTTGCCGTAGACGCCGGTGGTCGAGAGATAGCCGATCCACTCGATCGCCTCCGCGTGGGCGATGGCCTCGGCGTGGCAATCGAGCACCGCATCGCCGGTCGCGTCGGGGGGCACCGAGCTCAGGAGATGCGTCGCCCCGGCGAGCACGGCGGCCGCGCCCGTGAGCGGCCGCTCGCGGTCGAAGAGATGAGCGGCGATGCCCTCCGCCTCGAGCTCGCGCCGCGCGTCCTCACCACGGCAGGTGCCGGCGATCTCCCAGCCCTCGGCGATCAGCGCCCGCGCCAGCGCCCGCGCGGTGTAGCCGAGGCCGAAGCAGAACAGGCGGCGGGTGGCGGCGGGCATGACTTCCCGATGAGCGTTTCCATTGGCTTGGCGGCCCTAAACTGGCAAATTATCCGGGCGGGGTCGAGCGCGGAGGACGCGCAGGAACGCCGGCACGCGAAAGGGCCCCGGGGAGGAATTCGATGGCGTCGCTGCGTGAGCGCTCGCTTGCCGCGTTTCCGGCCGGGTCGAACGGCGAGTTCGACCTGCCGCCTGAGCTCGCCATGGTCATCGCCCGCGGCGAAGGCTGCCGCCTGTGGGACTCGGGCGGTCGCGAGTTCCTCGACTTCTCGATGGGCTGGGGCTCGGCGCTCGTCGGCCACGCACGACCGGAGGTGACGAAGGCGGTCGTCGCCCAGGCCGCACGCGGCGCCAACTTCGCTTACGTCACCGAGAACGCGCTCCTGCTCGCCGAGGAGATCATCGGCCTGAGCCCGGCGTGCGACGCGGTGCGTTTCTGCGCCTCGGGCACCGAGGCGACGATGTACTGCCAGCGCCTGGCGCGCGCGTTCACGGGCCGGCCCAAGATCCTCAAGTTCGAGGGCGCCTATCACGGCGCCAACGAGCTCGGCGTCACCAGCCTGTTCCCGACCGCGTTCAAGGACTTCCCCGAGCCCGACCCGACGAGCGCCGGCATCGGCCCGCTCGTCCACGGCCAGGTGCTCGTCGCCCCGTTCAACGACCTCGAGACGACGCGGGCCATCGTCTCGCAACACCGCGCCGAGCTCGCCGCGGTGATCGCCGAGCCGCTGCAGCGCTGCACCCCGCCGCAGCCGGGCTTCCTCGAGGGGCTGCGCACGCTCACCCGCGAGAACGGGGCGTTGTTGATCTTCGACGAGGTCGTCACCGGCTTCCGTTTGGCTTTCGGCGGCGCGCAGGAGTACTACGGCGTCGTCCCCGACCTCGTCGCCTACGGCAAGGCGCTCGGCGGCGGCTACGCCATCGGCGCCTTCGGCGGCCGCTCTGAAGTCATGGAGCTGGTGCGCGAGGAGCGCCTCGGCCACGACACCTACGTATGGGTCGCCTCGTCGCTCGGCGGCAACCCGGTGTCCTGCGCCGCGGCGCGCGCGGCGCTCGGCGTCTTCTCGCAGGCCGGAACCTACGCGCGGCTGCACGGCCTCGGGGAATACCTGCGCGCCGGCATGCGCCGCGTGCTCGAGCGGCGGCAGATCGAGGCCCAGGTCATCGGCGACGGGCCTCTCGCCCAGTTCGTGTTCTCGGGCGCCCCGGTGAGCGACTACCGATCGACGCGCGCCGGCGATGTGCAGAAGGGCCGCGCCGTCATGCTCGGCCTGTTCGAGCGCGGCGTGTTCCTCAACCCCATGGGCACCAAGCTCTACCTCTCGCTCGCCCACGACGAGGCGGTATGCGATGCCTTTTTCGAACGCTTCGACGATGCGCTCGCGGCGGCCGCGTAGACGCGGATCGAGCCGCGTCGGTGCGACGGCGCTTGCCGCCGTCGCGCTCGTCGCCTGGACGTCCGCCGTCGAAGCGGCGGGCCACATCGACAACGAGAGCGAGTACGCCGCCTGCACCGCGCTCGCCCGGCGCGACGCCGAGGCGGCGTTCGAGAGCGCGCTCGCCTGGCGCGACGCCGGCGGCGGCGCTCCGGCGCAGCATTGCATCGCGCTCGCGCTGATCGGGCTGGGACAGTTCGCCGAGGCGGCGGCGCGCCTCGAGACGCTCGCCTGGGACATGGTCAAGACGCGGCCCGGTCTGCGCGCCGACGTCCTCGGCCAGGCCGGCCAGGCGTGGCTCAGGGCGCGCCAGGCCGAGCGCGCCGACGCGGCGCTGTCGGCGGCCCTCGACATCGACCCCATGAACACCGAGCTGCTGATCGACCGCGCACTCGCGCTCGCCACCCTGGGCGCGTTCTGGGAGGCGATCGACGACCTCAACGCCGCCTCCGACCTCGACCCCGACCGCGCCGACGTCTACGCCTTCCGCGCCAGCGCCTACCGCTATCTCGACACCCTCGAGCTCGCCAGCGAGGACGTCGAGCGCGCGCTGGCGCTGGCGCCGGGAAGCCCGATGGCGCTTCTCGAGCGCGGCAACATCCGCCGCATGAAGGGCGACGACGCCGGCGCCCGCGCCGATTGGCTCGAGGTGCTGCGCGCCGCACCCGGCACGCCGGCCGCCGACGCCGCCCAGGCCAACATCGAGCGCCTCGACCTCAAGGTCGAATAGGGGCCGGGTTGTAGGGCGGGTTTGAAACCCGCCCCTACTGGACGGGCATCGGGGGCACGAGGAGCGCCGGGTCGAGGCGCGTCTTGAACCAGTTCACGCGCCAGTCGAGATGCGCCCCGGTGACGCGCCCGGTGGCGCCGACGCGGCCGATCACCTCGCCCTGCTTCAGGCGTTCGCCCACGGTCACGGTGACGGCGCTCAGGTGCGAATACACCGAGGTGAGGCCGTGACCGTGATCGAGCATCACCGTGCCGCCGGTGTAGTAGAGGTCTTCCTCGGCGAGCGCGACGATGCCGTCGGCCGGCGCCTTGACCGGCGTTCCCGCAGGCGCGGCGACGTCGACGCCGAAATGCGGCCGCCGCGGCTCGCCGTTGAGCACGCGCTGGCTGCCGTAGACGCCCGAGATCGGCCCCTCGACCGGCCATGCGAAGCCGCCGGCGAAAAGCGCCTCGGGCGAATCGCGCGCACGCACCTCGGCGATCCGCGCGTTCTCGCGGCGAATGCGCTCGAGCGCTTCCGCATCGGGGGTCACCATCTTCGGCGGCAGGCCGTCGATGCGCTGGATGCGGTAGTCGCGCTTCTCGATGTCGAGATGGCGGTGCGTCGTCGTGCCGTCGGGGTGGCGCACCTCGAGGGTGAACGGACCCGCGTCGTCGCGGCCGAAGCCGACGACGAAGAGGCCGTGCGCCGAGACGCGCACGCGCCGGCCCTCGAACGTCACCTCGGCACCCGGCTCGGTGACGCCACGGAGGAGCCCGCCCTGGACCAGCGGCCCGTCGAGCGCGAACTGGCCCGCGACGGCAAATGCGGGCGCGAGCAGCAGCGCCAGCGACAGAACAAGCGATCGGACGACGATCGTCATCGCTACAGCAACTCCCCCTGGGTATCGGTCTTCACCGGCGTGGGCGTCTTCTTGCGTCTCGGCGCCGGCGCGCCGTCGACGGTGGCGTGGCGCTCGCCGTCCTTGAAGGTGAGCGCGAGGCCGCTGCCCGGCTTGGCCGCCGCTGCCGAGGTGACGGGGCGGCCGGCGTCGTCGCGGGCGAGCACGAAGCCGCGCTCGAGCACCTGCTGATAGCCGTAGCTGTCGAGCAGGCGCGCCTGGGTCTCGAGGCGGCGCCGGCCATCGTCGAGCGCCCCCAGGACCGCGCGCCCGAGCCGGCGATCGAGGTCGCCGAGCGTCGTGCGCACGCGCTCGACCTCGCCGTTGAGCGCCGCCGGCCGCAGGCCCGCCGACGCGGCGGCGAGCGCGGTGCGCCGCCGTTCGACGCCCAGCGCGAGCGCGCGCAACAACCCCTCGCCGGCGTGGTCGAGGCGCTGCATGGCGAGCTCGATCAGGCTGCGCGGCTCGGGCAGGCCGCGGGCGAGGCCCTTGAGCGCACCGCGTCGCGCCTCCATGAAGCGCGCCACCGCGCCGACGAGGCGGCGTTCGAGGTCGAGCACGTGGACGACGAGATCGGCGCGCACCGGCACCGCCATCTCGGCCGCCGCGGTGGGCGTCGGCGCGCGCACGTCGGCGGCGAAATCGATCAGCGTCACGTCGCTCTCGTGGCCGACTGCCGAGATCAGCGGGATTTCGGAAGCCGCGGCGGCGCGCACCACGACCTCCTCGTTGAACGCCCACAGGTCCTCGAGGCTGCCGCCGCCGCGGGCGACGATGAGCACGTCGGGCCGCGGCACCTCAGCCCCCGGCGCGAGCC
>JAZFVR010000236.1:0-9550 GCA_036447835.1 Alphaproteobacteria bacterium
TCGCCGTCGCCTCGCGCGGCCGCTTCACGCTCACCGAGCTCGACCAGCAGGCGCTGTTCCGCCCGCTGACCAAATGGAACGCGGTGATCGACCGCGCCGCCGACCTGCCGCGCGCCTTTCGCACCGCTTTCGCCGAGATGACCGGCGGCAGGCCGGGGGCGGCGCATATTTGCCTGCCCTTCGACGTGCAGACCGCGCCCCTCGACGAAAGCGATGTATGGGCCGACGCGGCGGGCGGCCGCTGCCCGCGCGAGCGGCCCGAGCCCGCGGCGCAAGCGGTGGCCGCGGCGGCGGAGGTGCTGTGCGCGGCGAAGGCGCCGCTCTTCGTCTGCGGCGGCGGCGTGGTGATATCGGGCGCCGAGGCCGAGCTCGTCGCGCTCGCCGAGGCGCTCGGCGCGCCGGTGGCGACCTCGGTCAGCGGCCAGGGGTCGATCGCCGACGACCACCCGCTCAGCGTCGGCGTGGTGGGGAGCAACGGCGGCACGCCCGAGACGCGGGCGCTCGTCGACGCCGCCGATGCGGTGATCTTCGTCGGTTGCCGCGCCGGCTCGGTGACCACCGAGCACCGGCGCCACCCCGACCCGGCGCGCGTCCGTGTCGTCCACATCGACGTCGACGCCGCCGTCGTCGGCGTCAATTATGCGGCGGATGCAGCGCTCGTCGGCGACGCGCGCGCGTGCCTCGCGGCGCTCGGCGCCGAGATCGGCGGGCGCGGGTCGGATTTGGCGGTGCGCACTCTCGGCGCGAGCGACGTGGCGAGGGCGAAGGAGGAGAAGTTCCGCGCCTTCCGCGAGCTCGCGGAATCGGATGCGACGCCGATCCGCCCCGAGCGCATCGTCGCCGAACTCAATGCGGTGCTGCCGGACGATGCGGTGGTGGTCGCCGATCCCGGCACGCCGTGCCCCTATCTTTCGGCGTACTACGAGATCGCGCGCAGCGGGCGGCACCTGATCTCGAACCGCGCCCACGGGGCGCTCGGCTACGCGCTGCCGGCGGCGATGGGCGCGCGCTTCGCACGGCCGCAAGCGAAATGCGTCGCGGTCATGGGCGACGGCAGCTTCGGCTTCGTCGCCGGTGAGCTCGAGACCGTGGTGCGCCTCGGCCTGCCGGTCACCTCGGTGGTGGTGTCGAACGCCGCCTTCGGCTGGATCAAGGCGGGCCAGAAGGCGGGCTACGGCGAGCGCTACTTCTCGGTCGACTTCGACGTCACCGACCACGCGGCGGTCGCCCGGGCGTACGGCGTCAGGAGCTGGCGCGTCACCGAGCCGGGCGAACTGCGCGCCGCGCTCGCCGCCGCCACCGCCCACGACGGTCCCGCCCTCGTCGACGTGATCGCCCAACCGCTCGAGGAGGCCCGCGCGCCGGTCAGCGAGTGGATCGCGTGAGGGCGCCGCCTCAGATCGCCTGGCCCATGAGCGCTTCGGGGAGCCAGGTGGCGATACCGGGGAAGAGGCACAGCAGCACGATGCCGACGACCATGCACAGCATGAACGGCAACGCCCCCCAGAGGATCGTCGGCAGCCGCACGCCGCGCGACGCCCAGGCCTCGGCGCGCCGCTGCGCCAGCATCGAGGCGACGGTGATGGCGAGGTAGATGAGCGAAGCCGCGAAGTAGAAGGTGAACGGCATGCGCACGGCGCGCGCGGCGATGTCGGAGTTGCGCAGCAGCTCGGGCAGCTGGATGACCGAAATCAGCGCGGTCGCTGCGCCGTCGCCGCCCGACGCACGTCGCCGCCCGGCGCACGTCGCCGCCCGGTGGCCGGTTCGCCCTGGCTTCCCCTAAAGGCGCGTCGCCCGGTCGGGCCCGACGACGACCGCACCGCGGCCGGTCCTCACGCGGTCGATTGGGCGCTCGCCGGCTTGACTGTGGCGATCTCGCGCGGGCGAAGGTGCGCGTGCCAGTGCTTCTCCCAGAACTTGAACCCGCGCGAGATGAAGTACACCAGGATCATGAAGATGATCGCCGCGGCGATGAAGCCTTCGTAGGCGAGGTAGTACTTGCCGTTGAGCAGCCGCCCGGCGCCGAGGATGTCGATGATCGTCACCGTGCTGGCGACCACCGAACCGTGCAGCATGAAGATGATCTCGTTGGAGTAGGCGGGCAGCGCGCGCCTGAGCGCGCTGGGCACGACGATGCGTCGCATGCGCTGCCAGCCCGACATGCCGCAGGCCTTGGCCGCCTCGACCTCGCCGAACGGCGTCGCCTCGATCGCGCCGCGCAGGATCTCGGTGGTGTACGCCGTGGTGTTGAGCACGAATGACAGCAGCGTGCACCACCAGGCCTCGCGCAGGAACGGCCAGAGCACGCTCTCGCGGACGAACTCGAACTGGCCCAGGCCATAATAGATGAGATAGAGCTGCACCAGCAGCGGCGTGCCGCGGAAGAGGTAGACGTAAGCCCAGATGATCTCGTTGAAAATCGGCCTGCGGTAGGCCCGCGCGATCGCCAGGGGGATGGACAACGCGCCGCCGATCACCAGCGACAGCACGACTAGGTTCAGCGTGTACCACACGCCCATGGCGAAAAGCTGCCAGTGCTCGGCGACGAGCACGAAATCGAGCGGCGAGACGTTCTCGCTGAAGTCCGCGAGGACCTCGTAGAAGTTGGGCGCGGCTTCGGCCATCGCTCAGGCCCTCCGCACGCCCGCGCTGTACCTGCGGTCGAGCCACCGCAGGCCGACGTCGGAGACCGCCGTCAGGACGAGATAGATGATGAGCGCCACGAAAAAGAAGGTGAACAGATTGCGGGTCGACCGCCCGGCGGAGAAGGATTCCCAAACCAGCTCGTGCAACCCGAGGACCGAGACCAGAGCGGTGGTCTTGAGCAGCACCAGCCAGTTGTTGCCGAAGCTGGGCAAGGCGTAGCGCACGAGCTGCGGCCAGATGATCCGACGGAAGACCAGGCTGCCGCCCATGCCGCAGGCGATCCCGGCCTCGACCTCGCCGCGCGGGATCGAGAGATACGCGCCGCGGAAGGTCTCGGTCATGTATGCGCCGTAGATGAACCCGATGGTGAACACGCCGGCGGTGAACTGGTTGATCCCGAGGTAGCTCCACCAGCCGGTCGCTTCGCCGAGGTCGTTCAAAAGCTGCTGGCCGCCGTAGAACAAGAGCAGCATGAGGACGAGGTCGGGGACGCCGCGGATCAGCGTGGTATAGGCGCCGGCGACGCCGTTCGCCGCCTTTGACCTGGCCAGCTTTCCCCACGCGCCGAGCAGACCGAGCACGACCGCAATCAGCACCGAGGCGACGGCGACCGCCACGGTTATCCACGTGCCTTGCAGAATGCTCGGCATGTATGCGACGACGGTATCCATGCCCGAAGAATCTCAGGTCAACATCAGGGCGAGCGTGAAATGAGGGGGGAGCGACGCCGCTCCCCCCATTCTGTCGTTATCGATCACATACCCGCGCCGAAGACGTCGAAGTCGAAATATTTTTCATTGATTTTGGCGTAAGTGCCGTCGGCGCGGATCGCATTGATCGCCTCGTTGAAGGACATGCGCAAGTCATCTTCGTCCTTGCGCAAGGCGATGCCGGCGCCCTCGCCGTGGCACTCGAGGTCGAACTGGACGCCGCCGAGGAAGTCGAATTCCTTGCCGGCGTCGGTGTTGAGGAAGCCCTCGAGCGCCTGGACCGAATCGGAGATCTGGGCGTCGATGCGGCCCGACGCGAGATCGAGGAACACCTCCTCCTGGGTAGCGTAGAGCCTGAGCTCGGCGTCGGGGAACATCTTCTCCATGTAGCACTGGTGGATGGTGGCGCGCTGGACGCCGACCGACTTGCCCTTCAGCCCCTCTGGCGTCGCTTGCACGCTGGTGTTCTTGGGGGCCACGAACATGGCCGGCGTGTTGTAGTACTTGCCGGTGAAGTTGACTTTCTTCTTACGCTCCTCGGTGATCGACATCGAGGCGACGATGGCGTCGTACTTCTTCGCCAGGAGCGCCGGAATCATGCCGTCCCAGTCCTGCTCGACGAGCTCGCAGTCGCGGCCCATCTTCTCGCAGAGAGCCCAGGCGATGTCGATGTCGAAGCCCTTGAGCGTGCCGTCGGGCTCCTTCCACGAGAACGGCGGGTACGCGCCCTCGACGCCGATCCGCAGCTTCTCGCCCGCGTGCGCCGAAGCGATGCCCATCGCAATCACAACGGTTGCGATCAGCGATACCAGTGTTTTGAAACGCATGTGGTCTTCTCCCTTGTTTGGGCCCGCCGAGACGAATCTCGGAGGGCGCTGTTGTTACTTCAGCGTTCCGGCCAGGAATTGGCGGAACCGCTCCGATTTGGGGTTGCTGAAAACCTCTTTCGGCTTGCCGAACTCTTCGATCCGACCATCGTGCAGGAACATGACCTGGTCCGAGACCTCGCGGGCGAACCCCATCTCGTGCGTCACCACGAGCATGGTGCGGCCTTCGTCGGCGAGGCTGCGCATGACCTTGAGCACCTCGCCGACGAGCTCGGGATCGAGCGCCGAGGTCGGCTCGTCGAACAGCATCACCTCGGGCTCCATGGCGAGCGCGCGGGCGATCGCCGCGCGCTGCTGCTGGCCGCCCGAGCAATGCGCCGGGTAATAGTCTTTGTGGTCGTACATGCCGACGCGGTTGAGCACGCCCTCGGCGCGCTCGACCGCTTCCTTCTTGGGAACCTTGAGCACGTGGATCGGCGCCTCGATGACGTTCTCGAGCACGGTCATGTGGGACCACAGATTGAAGCTCTGGAACACCATGGCGAGCTTGGCGCGGAGACGCACGACCTGCTTCATGTCCTCCGGGACAATCTCGCCGTTGCCCTTGTGGGTCATCCGGATCAGCTCGCCGTGCACGTAGACCTTGCCCGAGTTCGGCGTCTCCAGGAGGTTGATGCAGCGCAGGAAGGTGCTCTTGCCCGAGCCGCTCGACCCGAGAATCGAGATCACGTCGTGCTCGTGCGCGGTGAGCGACACGCCCTTGAGCACTTCGAGCGGACCGAAGCTCTTGTGGATGTCTTCGACGACGAGCGCGGCCTCGGCCATCGTCAGCGGTCCTCCCCATAAAGCCGTCTAAAACTTATAGTTTCAATATGTTGGCTGAATCGTATACGGCATCGCGGGGCAGGGCAAGGGGTTCGATGGCGGCCTAAGAGGCCCTTTCCTCGGCCTCCTCGCGGTACTGGGCGAGAACCTGGTCGGCGACGCGCCCGGTGAGCTCGGTGAGGTGGTCGAACTCGAAGGTGTACCAGCCGACCCCGAGCGACAGCGAGCGCAGCTCGAGGATCAGGTCGTGCAGCTCGGCCTGCGGCATGTACGCCTGGACCTCGTCCCAGCCGTGCCAGCCATCCTTGGGCGAGAAGCCCAGGATCTGCCCGCGGCGGCCGCTGATCAGGCCGTGCACCTTGGAGGTGAAGTCGTTGGGCACCGCGATCCTGACCTCGCAGATCGGCTCGAGGAGCACCGGCTGGCACTGGGGCATGCCCTCGGTCATGGCGATGCGCGCGGCGAGCTTGAACGACTGCTCGTTCGAATCGACGGCGTGGTACGAGCCGTCGGTCAAGGTTACCGAGAGGTCGACCACGGGGAAGCCCAGCGGACCCTTATCGAGGTACTCGCGCACCCCGTTTTGGACCGCGGGGATGTACTGCCTGGGCACCGAGCCGCCGACGATGGTGCTCTGGAACTCGAAGCCCGAGCCGCGCGGCAGCGGCTTGATGTCGAGGTGGACGTCGCCGAACATGCCGTGGCCGCCGGTCTGGCGCTTGAAGCGGCCGTGCTGCGAGACGCCCTTGCGGATCGCCTCCTTGTACGCCAGCTTCGGCGGCCGCGTGGTCAGCGCCAGGTTGTACTTGTTCCTGAGCCGCGCCAGCGCCACCTGGAGGTGGATCTCGCCCTGGCCCCAGAGCACGAACTCGCGGGTGTCGGGGTTTTGCTCGACCGCGAGCGACGGGTCCTCTTCGGTCACCTTGCCCACGGCGGACGACATCTTGACCTCGTCCGCGCGCTTCTCGGTGGCGATCGCCATCGAGTACACCGGCGGCAGCGGCTCGGGCTTCGGCAGCCCGTCCTCGGGCGGGTTGGCGCCCGCGACCAGCGTATCGCCGGTGGCGACGCCTTCGAGCCGGCCGAGGGCGACGATGTCGCCGGCCTCGGCGCCGTCGATCTTGTTCTGCTGGGTGCCCATCATGCGGTAGACGCCGGCGACGCGCTCGCCGTTGAGCGTGGTGCCGTCGGGCAGCGTGCCGCGCCATACGCGGACCAGCGAGAGCTTGCCGCCGTGGGGCGTCATGTACGTCTTGAGCACCTGCGCCAGCGGGTCGGCGCCGGCCACGTCGATGCCGCGCCGCGCCGCGGTGTCGGCGGCGCTCGGCACCAGCTCGGCGAGGTGGTCGAGAAGCCGGCGCACGCCATGCTCGAGCTCGGCGGCGCCGATGAACACCGGCACCACCTGGTTGGCGGCGACCTGCGCCTTCACATAGGCGCGAATCTCGTCTTCCGACGGCTCCTCGTCCTCGAGCAGCGTTTCGAGCAGCGTGTCGTCGAAGTCGGCGAGCGATTCGAGAAGCTCGGTGCGCGCCGAGGTCCTGCGGTCGTCGACCGAATCGGGCGTCGCCACCTCTTCCGACGCGCTGCCCGCCTTGTAGGCGTAGCCCTGGCCGCTCACCAGCTCGACGTAGCCGGTGATCTCTTCGTCTTCGCGGATCGGCACCTGGTGCAGCACCAGCGGGTGGCCCGAGACACCGCGCATGGCGGGGATGAGGTCGCGGATCAGCCCGCTCGCGCGGTCGATCTTGTTGATGAACGCGAGGTGTGGAATCTCGTTCTCGTCGAGGAAGCGGAAGATCGGCGCCAGCATCACCATGCGCTCGGGCAACGCCTCGCACACCACCAGTGCGGCGTCGGCGCCCATGAGCGCGTTTTGCGTCTCGCCCAAGAGCTCGATCGAGCCCGGGCAGTCGAGAAAGGTGAAGCTGACGCCGTTGTGCTCGGCGCTCGCCGCCGAGATCTCGGTGCTCATCTGGCGCTCGCGCGCCTCGGCCGAGCCGTCGCCGACCGTGTTGCCCTCCTTCACGGTACCCTTGCGGCCGATTGCGTCGCTGACGAACAGAAGGCTTTCGAGAAGCGAGGTCTTGCCGCTCAGCGAGGCGCCGACGATGGCTACGGTACGCTTGTCACTCATGAATCCTCCCCAAGGTTTGCGCGCCCGCCGAGTTCCCGGATGACCGGACCGTCGCCGGGTGTCCGCCGCCGGCGCGGCGGGTCCGGAGGCGGAAATTCCATCTTTACCCAAGCCTGCGCAAAACGCGAGTCCCGGCGGCCGGGAAATGTTTTGGCGCCGGTGATCGCGGGCGCTGTGGCATTATGGCGCGGCTGAGGCGAGACGACGAACGCGAGCGATGAGCATCTGGGGCAAGATCGTCGGCGGTGCGGCGGGCTTCGCGCTTGGCGGGCCGCTCGGCGGGCTCGTCGGCGCCGTCGCCGGCCACGCCATCGATCGCATGCGCGATTCGCGGCCGACGACGGCGGACGAGACCCGGCAGACCGCTTTCATCGCCGCGGTGATCGTGCTTGCCGCCAAGATGGCGAAAGCCGACGGAGCGGTGAGCCGCGCCGAGATCGACGCCTTCAAGCGCATCTTCCGCGTGCCGTCGCACGAATTCAAATATGTCGGCGCGCTGTTCGACCGGGCGCGGCAGGACGCCGCCGGTTACGAGCCCTACGCGCGCCAGATCGCGGCGCTGTTCCGGCGCACCCCGTGGGTCCTCGAGGAACTGCTCGACGGCCTGTTCGAGATCGCCAAGGCCGACCGGGCGGTGCACCCGGCCGAGCTCGCCTTCCTCAAGGGGGTGGGGCGAATCTTCGGCTTCGACGACGCCGAGTTCGAGCGCATCCGCGCCAGCCACCTCGATGTGGACGAGGCCGACCCCTACGAGGTGCTCGGGCTCACCCCGGCGGCGGGCGACGGCCAGATCAAGACCGCCTACCGCCGCCTGGTGCGCGAGCACCACCCCGACCGCCTCATCGCCGAGGGCATGCCGCAGGAGTTCATCGACATCGCCAACGACAAGCTCGCCGCGATCAACGGCGCCTACGATCGCGTCCGCCGCCAGCGCGGCTTGAAGTAGGCCGTGCCGCCGCCGATCGTCGGCGCTCGCGCAGGCGATGTCGGGTGATGTATAGTCTCATTTCCATGCTCATTCGACCCCTACATAGTCTACGTAACACTCTCATATTACAATGGTTTCTATTTCACCATTTTCGCTAGACCCTGGTGACTTTTCGCTGTACCGTGGTGACTTATAGGTGACTTGGCCATTTCGCGAAACCGGCCAGGCACCCTCACTCACCGATGCGTAGGGGATCGGACCATGAAGCTCACCAAACGTTCTATCGACAGTTTCCGTTACCGGGGCGACGGCAAGAGCCGAGACGTGCGCTGGGACGGTGCCCTGCCCGGCTTCGGCGTTCGCGTCTATCCCGAGGGCCGTAAGGCGTTCGTCTTGTCCTACCGGGTGAACGGCCGCAAGCGGCTGTACACCATCGCGCCTTACGGCTCGCTCACGCTCGACAAGGCGCGGGAGAACGCCGGCAAGCTGCGCGGCCGCATCGCTGACGGTTACGACCCGGTTGAAGCCCGCCGCTCGGCGCGCCACGCCGCGACCGTCGCCGAATTGTGCGACCGCTACCTTGCCGAATACGCCGAGGGGCGCAAGAAGCCGTCGAGCCTGCGCAAGGACCGCAGCATGATCGAGCGCTTCGTCAAGCCCGCGCTCGGGAGCCGCAAGGCGGGCGACGTGAGCCACGCCGACGTGCTCGGGCTGCACAACGGCCTCCGCAAGACGCCCTATCAGGCAAACCGCTTCCTCGCGTTGCTTTCCAAGCTGATGAACCTCGCCGAGCAGTGGGGGATGCGGCCCGACGCGAGCAACCCGTGCCGCCACGTCGAGCGCTTCAAGGAACGCAAGCGCGAGCGCTATCTGTCCGCCGCCGAGCTCGCCCGCCTAGCCGCCGCACTGGCGGAAGCGGAGTGCGCGGCGGACGCACTGCCGCCCGCAGTGGCCGCGATCCGGCTCCTGTTGTTCACCGGGGCGCGCCTCAGTGAAATCCTCACGCTCAAGTGGGCGCACGTCGATTTCGAGCGCGCGTGCCTGCGCCTGCCCGACTCGAAAACCGGCTCCAAGGTCATTCACTTGAACGCGCCGGCGCTCGCCGTGCTCTCCGCCATCGAGCGGCACGAAGGCAACCCTTACGTCATCGTCGGCCAGAAGCGCGGCGCGCACCTAGTCAACATCCAACAGCCGTGGCGCGCCATCCGCGAGCGCGCGGGCCTTTCCGACGTGCGCTTGCACGACTTGCGGCACTCATTCGCGAGCGTCGGCGCCGGCGCCGGCCTAGGCCTGCCGATGATTGGCGCGCTCTTGGGCCACCGTGAGGCGGCGACGACGGCCAGATACAGCCATCTTGCAGCCGATCCGCTAAAACAGGCGAACGACGCCATCGGCGCTTGGATCGAGGCCGCCATGAAGGGCGAAAGCAGCGGCGAGGTTGTGGAGTTGAACGGCCGCAAGCGGTAGCATTGCAATC
>JAZFVR010000237.1:0-6452 GCA_036447835.1 Alphaproteobacteria bacterium
GACTGATCGCTGCTTGTTTCGATCGCGACCCGATCCGGTCATCAATTCGTGAGGTAGCGCCTTGACCACTCCGCCCGGTTCCGTCTATCCCGTCCTGCCGCTGCGCGATATCGTCGTATTCCCGCACATGATCGTGCCGCTGTTCGTCGGCCGCGAGAAGTCGGTGCGGGCGCTCGAGGACGTCATGAAGGACGACAAGCAGATCCTGCTCGTCGCCCAGAAGGACGCGGCCCAGGACGATCCGACGACCGACGACATCCACCGCGTGGGAACCGTGGGCACGGTGCTGCAGCTCCTGAAGCTGCCCGACGGCACCGTCAAGGTGCTGGTCGAGGGTGGGCCGCGCGCGTGCATCACCCGCTTCACCGACAACCCGGACTTCTTGGAAGCCGAAGCCGATCTCATGGTCGAGACCGAAGGCGATGCGCGCGAGATCGAGGCGCTCGGGCGTACGGCGATTTCTCAGTTCGAGCAGTACGTGAAGCTCAACAAGAAGATTCCGCCCGAGGTCCTGGTGTCGATCAACCAGATCGACGATTCGAGCAAGCTCGCCGATACCATCGCCTCGCATCTCACGGTGCGGGTCGCCGAGAGGCAGGAGCTCCTCGAGATCGAGTCGATCGCCGAGCGCCTCGAGCGCGTCTATTCCTTCATGGAGGCCGAGATCGGCGTGCTCCAGGTCGAGAAGAAGATTCGCAACCGGGTCAAGCGCCAGATGGAGAAGACCCAGCGCGAGTACTATCTCAACGAGCAGATGAAGGCGATCCAGAAGGAGCTCGGCGAAGGCGAGGACGGCCGCGACGAGGCCAGCGAGTTCGAGGATCGCATCAAGAAGACCAAGCTGTCTAAGGAAGCGCGCGAGAAGGCGCTGGGCGAGGTCAAGAAGCTGCGCACCATGAGCCCGATGTCGGCCGAATCGACGGTTGTGCGCAACTATCTCGACTGGCTGCTGTCGATTCCGTGGAAGAAGCGGACCAAGGTCAAGAAGGACATTCGCGCGGCGCAGAAGGTGCTCGACGCCGACCACTACGGTCTCGAAAAGGTCAAGGAACGCATCCTCGAATACCTCGCGGTGCAGCAGCGCCAGAGCAAGATGAAGGGTCCGATCCTGTGCCTCGTCGGCGCCCCCGGCGTCGGCAAGACATCGCTCGGCAAGTCGATCGCGCGCGCCACCGGGCGCAAATTCGTGCGCATGTCCCTGGGCGGCGTGCGCGACGAGGCCGAGATTCGCGGTCACCGCCGCACCTACATCGGTTCGATGCCGGGCAAGATCATCCAGTCGATGAAGAAGGCGAAGGCGTCGAACCCGCTGTTCCTTCTCGACGAGGTCGACAAGATGGGCGCCGACTGGCGCGGCGATCCCGCGTCGGCGCTTCTCGAGGTGCTCGACCCCGAGCAGAACATCGCCTTCAACGACCACTACCTCGAGGTCGACTACGACCTTTCCGACGTGATGTTCGTGACTACCGCCAACACGCTGCGCATTCCGCAGGCGCTGATGGATCGCATGGAGGTGATCCGGCTATCGGGCTACACCGAGGACGAAAAGGTCGAGATCGCCAAGCGCCACCTCATCCTCAAGCAGATGAAGGCGCACGGCGTCAAGGACGACGAGTGGTCGATCTCGGATGAGGCGCTGCGCGACCTGATCCGCTACTACACGCGCGAGGCCGGCGTGCGCAACCTCGAGCGCGAACTCGCCAACCTCACGCGCAAGGCGACGAAGGAAATCCTGCTCAAGAACGTCAAGCGCATCAGGGTCACCCGCCGCAACGTCGGCAAGTACGCCGGCATCCGTCGCTTCCGTTACGGCGAGGCCGAGCGCGACGAGCTGGTCGGCGTCACTACCGGGTTGGCGTGGACCGAGGCCGGCGGCGAGCTGCTGACGATCGAGGCGGTCACCCTGCCGGGCAAGGGCAAGATCATGAATACCGGCAAGCTCGGCGAGGTGATGCGCGAATCGATTCAGGCCGCCGACAGCTTCGTGCGTTCGCGCTCGCCGCAGTACGGCGTCAAACCGACGATCTTCGAGAAGATCGATATCCACGTGCACATTCCCGAGGGCGCGACGCCGAAGGACGGGCCGTCGGCAGGCGTCGCCATGTGCACCTCGATCGTCTCGGTGCTCACGGGCATTCCGGTGCACGCCAGCGTGGCGATGACCGGTGAGATCACCTTGCGCGGCCGCGTGCTACCCATCGGCGGTCTCAAGGAGAAGCTGCTGGCGGCGCTGCGCGGCGGAATCAAGACGGTGCTCATTCCAAAGGAAAACGAGAAGGATCTGGCCGAAATTCCGGATAACGTAAAACGCGGTCTCGAAATCATCCCGGTCGCGACGGTTGACGAGGTCTTGGGTCGTGCGCTTACGGGCGATCTGCAACCGATCGAGTGGAACGAGGAAGACGAGGCCGAACAGATCCCCGCCGCGCCGATCGAAAAGGCGAGAGGAGAAGTTATCACCCACTGAGGTCGACTCGGTGCGCGTGAAAACTTGTGGCGTTCGAACGGGATGCCGTCGTATTTGCGAGTCAAATCTCTGTGTTCGGCAGAAAACCAGGAAATTTTTGCGCTCTGGCCATTGACGCCGCCATTTCGTCAGGCTTACACTGGCGCCGCTTTCAGACGTTGCCACATGCGGCTTTCAGCCGTTGCCACATAATTTGACCGACACATTCGATCTGTAATCTGCCAATCTTCTGGAGGGGGCGTAACTGTGAACAAGAACGAACTGATCGCGGAAGTAGCTAACACAGCCGGAATGAGCAAGGCCGATGCCAGTCGGGCCGTCGACGGCGTGTTCGACTCGATTTCGGAGTCGCTCACCAAAGGGAACGAGGTTCGTCTCGTTGGGTTCGGAACCTTCAGTGTCGCTCATCGCCGCGCAAGCCAGGGCCGTAACCCGCGCACTGGAGAGCGCATACAGATCAAGGCTTCCATACAGCCGAAGTTCAAGGCCGGAAAGGCGTTGAAGGAATCGGTGAACCACCGGTAGCCGCTTCTCCATAGCGACGATAGTGCCGGCCGACCGCGCGTTGGCCGGCATTATTGTTTGCCCTCGGACCGCGTCCGGCGCGGGCGATTAGCTCAGTTGGAAGAGCGCCTCGTTTACACCGAGGAGGTCGGCGGTTCGATTCCGTCATCGCCCACCACGCGGCGTGGTCCGGGTGGCAGGCGGAATGGGCTCGAACGCCTCTTTGTGGCGGCCCGTATCACCTTGACACTCCTGAGGCCGTGAAGTACACGGAGCCTCGCCCCGGGGACAGCGACCGGGGGTGTAGCTCAGACTGGTTAGAGCGCCGGCCTGTCACGCCGGAGGCCGCGGGTTCGAGTCCCGTCACTCCCGCCAATTTCTGTCGTGCGCGGCGCAGCGGCGGCCCATGGATGGGCTCGGCCGACGGCGAACGGGGAAGGGCCGGAACCTTGGCGCCATTGCCGATCCGCCCTATTTAACCTGTCTCGCGTTTGGGTGGTCGGCGCGCTGGCGTGGGTGTGTCGGCAGGCGGTTCGATGAAGCGAGGTCGCGATGGAGTCAATGCTGGCCGAATACCTCCCGATCCTGATTTTCTTCGCCATCGCGGGCGCCATGGCCGTAGCCATCGTCGGCGCCTCGTACGTGATCGCCCCGCAACGCCCCGACGCCGAGAAGCTCTCGGCATACGAGTGCGGATTCGACGCCTTCGGCGACGCACGCAGCCGCTTCGACGTGCGCTTCTATCTGGTCACGCTGCTGTTCATCATCTTCGACCTCGAGATCGCTTTCCTGTTCCCCTGGGCGACGGCGCTCGGCGGCATCGGCCTGTTCGGCTTCTGGTCGATGATGGTCTTTCTCGTCGTGCTGACCGTCGGTTTTATTTACGAGTGGCGGAAGGGAGCGCTCGAATGGGAGTGAAGGGCGCCGGCGAAACGAGCGTGGGCGCGGGACCGCCCGCACCGGGTGCCGAGCAGGACGCGCTCCTGCAATCGCTCGGCGACACCGTCGCCGAGAAGGGTTTCGTCGTCACCCAGGTCGACAAGCTGGTGAACTGGGCGCGCACCGGGTCGATGTGGCCGATGACATTCGGCCTCGCGTGCTGCGCGGTCGAGATGATGCACACCGCAGCGGCGCGCTACGATCTCGACCGCTTCGGCATCTTCTTCCGGCCGAGCCCGCGGCAGTCCGATGTGATGATCGTCGCCGGCACGCTGTGCAACAAGATGGCGCCGGCGATGCGCAAGGTCTACGACCAGATGGCCGAACCGCGCTGGGTGATCTCGATGGGGAGCTGCGCCAACGGCGGCGGGTACTATCATTATTCGTATTCGGTGGTGCGCGGCTGCGACCGCATCGTTCCGGTCGACATCTACGTACCGGGTTGTCCTCCGACTGCCGAGGCGCTGCTCTACGGCATTCTGCAGTTGCAGAAGAAGATACGGCGCACCGGCACTATCCTCCGTTAACCGCCCAAGCCGATCGGCAGGGCCGTGTCAGAAGCGCTAATCGAGCTTGGCGACCTGATTGCCGCGGCACTGCCCGAGGACGTCATCGATACCGAGGTGGCGTTGGGCGAGCTGATCGTGCGCGTGCAGCGGAGTGCGATCGTACGCGTGCTCACCTTCCTGCGCGACGACAGCAACTGCCAGTTCAAGTGCCTGATGGATATCTGCGGTGTCGACTACCCCGAGCGCGAGGAACGCTTCGAGGTCGTCTACAACCTGTTGAGCCTAAAGCATAATCAGCGCGTGCGGGTCAAGCTCTCGGTCGACGAGACGACGTCGGTGCCGTCGGTGACCGGCGTGTTCAGTTCCACCGACTGGTGGGAGCGCGAGGCGTGGGACCTCTACGGAGTCTCGTTTTCCGATCATCCCGACCTGCGCCGCATCCTCACCGATTACGGCTTCGAGGGACACCCCCTGCGCAAGGACTTCCCGCTCACCGGATTCGTCGAGATGCGCTACGATGACGAGCAGAAGCGGGTCGTCCACGAGCCGGTGAAGCTGACGCAAGCTTTCCGCACCTTTGATTTCGAGAGTCCGTGGGAGGGCGCCGAGTACGTGCTTCCCGGCGACGAGAAAGCGGAGAGCGGCGATGGCTGAGGTGCAGATCAGGAACGCGACGCTCAACTTCGGCCCGCAACACCCGGCGGCGCACGGCGTGCTGCGCCTCGTCCTCGAGATGGACGGCGAGGTGATCGACCGTGCCGATCCGCATATCGGCCTCCTGCATCGCGGCACCGAGAAGCTCATCGAGCACAAGACGTACCTACAGGCGCTGCCCTATTTCGACCGTCTCGACTACGTGTCGATTATGTCGCAGGAGCACTGCTTCAGCCTCGCCGTCGAGAAGCTGCTCGGCTGCGAGGTACCGTTGCGCGGCCAGTACATCCGCGTGCTCTTCGTCGAGATCACGCGCGTGCTCAACCACCTGTTCCAGCTCTCGACGCATGCGCTCGACGTCGGCGCGATGACGCCCTTCCTGTGGCTGTTCGAGGAGCGCGAGATCCTGCTCGAGTTCTACGAGGCCGTGTCCGGCGCACGGATGCATGCGGCGTACATACGGCCCGGCGGGGTGAGCCAGGACATGCCGGCGGGCCTTGACGAGCGCATCGGGGAGTTCATCGAGCGCCTGCCCAAGCGGCTCGACGAGGTCGAGACCTTGCTCACCGAGAATCGCATCTGGAAGCAGCGCACTGTCGACATCGGCGTGGTCACCGCGGAGCAGGCCATGGACTGGGGCTTCTCGGGGCCCATGCTGCGCGGCTCGGGCGTCGCCTGGGACCTGCGCAAGGCGCAGCCCTACGACGTCTACGACCGCATGGACTTCGACATTCCCATAGGCAAGAACGGCGACTGCTACGACCGCTATCTGGTGCGCATCGAGGAGATGCGCCAGAGCCTGCACATCATGCGCCAGTGCCTCGAGCAGATGCCGGGCGGCCCGGTCAAGACCCTCGACCGCAAGATCGCGCCGCCGCCCAGGGCCGAGATGAAGCGCTCGATGGAGGCGCTGATCCACCACTTCAAGCTCTACACCGAGGGCTATCACGTGCCCGCCGGCGAGACCTACACCGCGGTCGAGGCGCCCAAGGGCGAGTTCGGCGTCTACGTCATCGCCGACGGCTCGAACAGACCGTATCGCTGCAAGATCCGCGCCCCCGGCTTCGCCCATCTGCAGGGGCTCGATTTCATGTCCAGGGGCCACATGCTCGCCGACGTGGTGACTATCATCGGCACCCTCGACATCGTCTTCGGCGAGGTCGACCGATGAGCCCGGCCGGCGGCGACGGCAAGGATTTCGCCTTCACGGCGGAGAATTCCGACAAGGCGAAGGCGATCGTCGCTAGGTACCCCGAGGGCCGCCAGGCGAGCGCGGTGCTGGCGCTGCTCGACCTCGCCCAGCGCCAGCACGGCGGCTGGCTGCCGCTCGCGGTGCTCGATTTCGTCGCCGATTGGCTGCGGATGCCGCGCATCCGCGT
>JAZFVR010000238.1:0-2507 GCA_036447835.1 Alphaproteobacteria bacterium
GCGGTCGTCCACCCCGCGCTCACGGCGCAATAGACATCTCCGGAGATCCCGTCATGGAAGCCGCCGCCGCCATCGACCCGCTCATCTTCCGCTTCACCATCTTCGCGCTCGCCATCTTCGTCGGCTACTTCGTGGTGTGGAGCGTGACGCCGGCGCTGCACACGCCGCTGATGTCGGTGACCAACGCCATCTCGAGCGTCATCATCGTCGGCGCGCTGATCGCCGCCGGCCCGGCCGACATGAACTTCTCGAAGATCGTGGGGTTCATCGCCGTCACGCTCGCGGCGGTCAACATCTTCGGCGGCTTCACCGTCACCCAGCGCATGCTGAAAATGTTCAAGAAAAAGTAGGGGGGCGAAAACCGTGACCGCCAACATCGCGGCGCTCGCCTACCTCGTCGCCTCGATTTGCTTCATCCTAGCGCTCAAGGGCTTGTCGTCGCCGACCTCGGCGCGTTCGGGCAACGTCACCGGCATCGTCGGCATGGTCATCGCCGTGGCCGTCACGCTGCTCGCCCCCGAGGTGCTGAGCTACGGGGCGATCCTCGCCGGGCTGGTCGTCGGCGGCGCCGTCGGCACGGTCATCGCGCTGCGCATCCAGATGTCGGCGATGCCGCAACTCGTCGCCGCCTTCCACAGCCTCGTCGGCATGGCCGCGGTGCTGGTCGCGGCGGCGGCGTTCTACGCGCCGGAGGCCTACGGCATCGGCACCGTCGGCGACATCAAGCTCGCCAGCCTCATCGAGATGAGCATCGGCGTCGTCATCGGCGCCATCACCTTCTCGGGCTCGGTGGTCGCCTTCACCAAGCTGCAAGGGCTGGTCAGCGGCGCGCCGGTGGTGTTCCCGGGCCAGCACTGGCTCAACCTCGCCATCGCCATCGCCATCGTCGTCGCCGGCGTCTACTTGTGCCGCGGCCAGTCGGTCGAGGCGTTCTGGCTGATGACCGCGCTCGCCTTCGTCGTCGGCGTGCTCATCATCATCCCCATCGGCGGCGCCGACATGCCGGTGGTCATCTCGATGCTCAACTCGTATTCGGGCTGGGCGGCGGCGGGTATCGGCTTCACGCTCGAGAACACGGCCCTGATCATCACCGGCGCGCTGGTCGGCTCGTCGGGCGCCATCCTCAGCTACATCATGTGCAAGGGGATGAACCGCTCGTTCTTCAACGTCATCCTCGGCGGTTTCGGCGCCGAGGGCGGGCCGGCCGCGGCCGCCGTCGCCGGCGATCGCCCGGTCAAGGCGGGCAGCGCCGACGACGCCGCCTTCATCTTGAAGAACGCGAGCAAGGTGATCATCGTTCCGGGCTACGGCATGGCGGTGGCCCAGGCCCAGCACGCGCTCAGGGAGATGGCCGACGAGCTCAAGAAGGAAGGCGTCGACGTGCGCTACGCCGTCCACCCGGTCGCCGGGCGCATGCCGGGACACATGAACGTGCTGCTGGCGGAAGCCAACGTGCCCTACGACGAGGTCTTCGAGCTCGAGGAGATCAACCACGAGTTCTCGACCGCCGAGGTCGCCTTCGTCATCGGCGCCAACGACGTCACCAACCCGGTGGCCAAGACCGACCCCCAGAGCCCCATCGCCGGCATGCCGATCCTCGACGTCGAGCGCGCCCAGACCGTGCTGTTCGTCAAGCGCAGCCTGTCGCCGGGTTACGCCGGCGTCGACAATCCGCTGTTCTACGCCAACAGCACGATGATGCTGTTCGCCGACGCCAAAAAGATGGTCGAGGACATCGTCAAGGCGCTGTAGGAGTGCCCCAAGCCGGGCGGCGCACGCATTCGATCCCTCCTGTCGTTCGCGGGCATGACTCGCGAATCCGGAGCCATGTCGAGGATCGGCTGGGTTGCCGGGTCACGCCCGGCAATGACGATGCCAATTAAGGGGACACCTTACTTAATTCTCGCGTTTGGTTGTGACACTGAATTAAGTAAGGTGTCCCAGTAATTCTTAATTCTGGCGAGGGCTGTCGCCTGACCTCCGGCGCAAAGGCTTCGCCTTCAACCCTCCCGTGGCCCATCCCCATCGAGGGGAGGGAAAGACAATACGGGCTCCCAGCCGCGTTCAACCGGACAGAAGTGGATCACGCCCGGGCGTGACATTGGTGAGCGTAGCGACAGGGCGGCCAACTCTTACCCTCGCGATCGCACATTTCCCCGCGCGATTCCCCTCGCGATCGCACATTTCGGATTGCCGGAAAGCCATAGCGCCACAAACGACAGCAGCCGCCCACGGGCGGCGGCGGCGGATGGCGCGGGCGGTCGCGGGGCCAGGGCCCCGCGATGCGGTCAGGTCAGGCCGTCGCGCTGGGCGCGCTTGCGTGCGAGCTTGCGGGCGCGGCGGATCGCCTCGGCGGTCTCGCGGGCGCGCTTCTCCGACGGCTTCTCGTAAGCGCGGCGCATCTTCATCTCGCGGAAAATCCCCTCGCGCTGCATCTTCTTCTTCAGCGCGCGCAGGGCCTGATCGATATTGTTATCGCGGACGACAACCTGTACCAAATATCACCT
>JAZFVR010000239.1:0-2835 GCA_036447835.1 Alphaproteobacteria bacterium
CAAGGTGGCCGCGGTTAAGGCGCCGGGCTTCGGCGATCGCCGCAAGTCGATGCTCGAGGACATGGCGATCCTGACCGGCGGCCAGGTGATCTCCGAGGACCTCGGCATCAAGCTCGAGAACGTCACCATCGACATGCTCGGCAGCGCCAAGAAGGTGATCATCAACAAGGACGACACCACCATTGTCGACGGCGGCGGCAAGAAGAAGGAGATCCAGGGCCGTTGCGGCCAGATCCGCGCCCAGATCGAGGAGACGACATCCGACTACGACCGCGAGAAGCTGCAAGAGCGGCTGGCGAAGCTCGCCGGCGGCATCGCGGTGATCCGCGTCGGCGGCGCCACCGAGATCGAGGTCAGGGAGCGCAAGGACTTGGTCGAAGACGCCATGCACTCGACGCGCGCCGCGGTCGAAGAGGGCATCGTCGCCGGTGGCGGCGTCGCGCTGCTCAGATCACTCAAAGCGCTCGACGCGCTCAAGCCGGTGAACAACGACCAGAAGGTGGGCATCGAAATCGTCCGCCGGGCGATCCAGAAGCCGGCGCGCCAGATCGCCGAGAACGCCGGTGTCGACGGATCGATCATCGTCGGCAAGCTGATCGAGAGCAAGGAAAAGAACTGGGGCTACGACGCCCAAAACGGCAAGTTCTGCGACCTCGTCAAGGCCGGTATCATCGACCCGACCAAGGTCGTGCGCGCGGCGCTCCAGGACGCCGCGTCGGTGGCCGGTCTGCTCATCACCACCGAAGCGATGGTCGCCGAGAAGCCGGAGAAGACGCCTGCCGCGTCCGGAGGGCCCGACATGGGCGGCATGGGCGGCATGGGCGGTATGGGCGGTTTCTGACCGGATTCCCATACGCACCCCTTGTTACGAGGGCCGCGCCGCAGGGCGCGGCCCTCTTCTTTGCCGGCGCGGGCGCGCGGGTCGGGGAACGGCGCGAGCCGATCGGCGCCGATCCTAACCGAGTCGCTCACCAGCCGCCCGTCCGCTGCCACACGGCGACGACCTCGTCGCCGCCGTCGACCACGTTGTAGCTGTCATGGGCCGCCGCCGTCATGCAGGCGTGATTGGGCATGACGCGCACGCGGCTGCCGATCGGCAGTTCGGCGAACGGCACCACCGCGCCCGGCGCCTCGACGAAACCGTGCTCCTGGTTGACCCGTGTGACGCGCAGCCCGGCGAGTGGACGGGCGCCCGATGGGTCGCAGACGAGGCCGAAGTCCATGTCCTCGCGCTGGTGCGCCGTGCTGCGGTCCTGCGACAGCGCCAACGCACCGGCGTCGATGAGCAGGTGGTCGTGCCGCGGGCGGTGGCCGATCACCGAGGCGAGCACGGTGAGCGCCACGTCGTCGAGGCCGCAGCAGCCGAGGCCGGCCTGGTAGAGGTCGTGGAACACGTAAACCCCGGGGCGCGCCTCGGTGACGCCCGAGAGGTCGCGCGCGAACAGCGCCGTCGGCGTCGAGCCGACGCTGACCACGGGGGCGGCGAAGCCGGCGGCGCGCAGGCGCTCGGCGGCGCTCACCACGGCCAGGCGCTCGTCCTCGGCCACCGCCTCGATCTCGGCGGCGCTGCGGCAGGCATAGGAATGGCCGGCGTGGGTGAGGACGCCGCGCAGCTCGACGCCCGCGGCGCCGTCGAGGGCGCGGGCGATCTCGACCAGTGCCGGGTCTTGGGGGTCGACGCCGGCGCGGTGCGAGCCCGAATCGATCTCGATGAGGACGCGGAACTCGGCGTCGAGCGCCTCTGCCTCGCGGGCGATGGCGCGGGCGACCTCGACGCTGTCGGTGATCACCGCGATGCGCGCGCCGTCGCGCGCCAGTGCCGCCACCTCGGCGAGCTTCGACGGCACGATGCCCACGGCGTAGGTGATGTCGCGGAAGCCGCCGCGCGCGAAATATGCCGCCTCGTCGAGGGTCGAGACGGTGACGCCGCCCGAATGGCCGGCGGTCGCCAGCTTCGCCACCTCGAGCGACTTCGCCGTCTTGAGATGCGGGCGCAACTCGACGCCGAGCCCTTTCATGCGCTCGGACATCGCCGCCACGTTGCGCTCGAGCCGCGCGCGATCGAGCACCAGCGCCGGCGTCCTGAGATCGGAAAGCTTCATGGGCCCGCCATTATGCGAGCGCACGCCGCGATGTCTACAGGGGCGACGCAGGCGAAACGCGCACGGCGCCCTCCCCGCCGTGATAGAAGCCGTTCGAGAGCGGCGCCATGTGCACCAGCTCTTCGAGGCGGGCTTCGGCGGCAACGGGCGCAAGGCGAAGCCGGCAAGCAGCACTGGCGACAATGGCGGCGTCTGGTGGTGTGCCTCGCTCAACGTATTGGCGCGGTGAAGTTCGCGGGGCTCGAACGATGCCGATCCGGCGGCTGCGACCGGCGACGGGCCGAAGCACGCTCCGTATCGGTCGATCCGGGCCGTCGTTCCCGCGCCTTGATTTCAATCAACCAGCGCCCGCCACCGTGAGGGTGAACGCCGCGTTGCCCACAGACCCCTAGCCGTCGAGGGCGACGAAGTCCATCGCCTGATGCGCCGTGCGGCGCACGTGCTTGCGCTTGAGCGGCGAATGAAGCAGCCGGTTGAGCGCCGCGAGAAGGGTATCGGACACCTCGCCGGCGGCCCCCGACGTCACCTCCTCGCGTGCCGCCAGCAGAGTCTTGAGGAAATGCACCGAGACGATGTATTCGTCGCGGCCGTGGTCGAACAGCTGCTCGACGCCGTGGGCGAAGAACGCCTCGGCGTCGTCGACGCGCCAGCGCGCGCCGTCGAGCGAAGCGTCGGTATAGGCCGCGTTGCGCCCCGAGAAGCACGCCAGCTGCAAGAGGCCTGCGGGCCACAG
>JAZFVR010000240.1:0-13672 GCA_036447835.1 Alphaproteobacteria bacterium
TGAACGGATACTCCGAGCGCGGCGAGGACTACACCCGCCGGCTGCGCTCGATCATCCGCTCGAACGGCCTGCGCGCGCTGGACCGGGCGCGCTTCCGCGACGACAGGGATTCGGCGATCTAGGAACCTGTCCGGGTAATGGTCATGTGCTGCACCGCGAGCGCTTTCACCCCCGCGGTATCAGGAATTGCATCCCGAACCAGCGCCAGCGTCCCTCGGGCCCGGGAAGCGTGCAGTTGATGCGCGCCCGCCCGGGCGGGAACGGCGCATCGACGCGCACCTCGATGCGGCGGGAGCCGAGGCGCTCGACCGCAGTGGCGCCCTGTCCCGAGGCATAGCAGTTCAGGCGATCGAGATCGTTCACCCCTTCGGCCACCGTGAACCCGAAGGGCGGTGGGTTGGGGCCGAGCAGCGGGTCGCTCGGGGTGACGTCGCTCGTCGGTAACGGCAGGGTGTTGGCGACCAGCCGAAAGCGGTCGAGGTCGCCGTATTGCTCGTTGAGGGCAAAGCGTGGCAGGCCATACGGATCGGCGCCCGCGAAGACGGCGCCCGACTGCTGGCCGAAGGCGGCGGTGAAGCCCGCCGCGATCACGAGCTCGCGCAGCTCGCGACTGTACTCGCCGAAGGGATAGGCGAAGATCTCCGGCACCCGGCCGAGCTCGTCGGCGAAGCGGGCCGACGCCTTGTTGATGTCGGTGGCGCTCGTCACCGGGTCGGCGTAGGCCATATGGCCGTGGGTTGCGCTGTGGTGGCCGATGGTGACGCCGGCCTCGGCGAGCGCGCGGATCTGGTCCCAGCTCATCATGCCGCGGTGGCGCTGGTCGACCGCGTCGGTGGAGACGAACACGGTGAAGGGGAAGCCCGCCGCGACGAGGCGCGGCCAAGCCTCGCTGTACACCGATGCGTAGCCGTCGTCCACGGTAATGCCGACGGCGTGTTCGGGAAGCTCGCGGCCGGCCCTCAGTGCGGCCAGAATCTCGGGCACGGGAAGCACCGCGTAGCCGCCGGTGAGGAGTTCTTCGATATGGGCCTCGAACTGCTCGAGGCGGATATTGGTCGAGGCGATCGTATCCTCGCCGAAGCGGTGATACATCAGGATCACTGCGGAATCGGCCGCCCGCGCGACGGGCGACGCGGCGACGGTGAAGGCGAGGGCGGCGAAGGCCAGAGCACGCTTCGCCCGGCGCCCCGCCTTGCCTTGCGTGAGCCCGATTTTCATATTCACAGATATTGTCGCGCCGATGCCCCCGTTCAACAGCAGAATGGCGATTTGCGCGTCTCACGCGTTCACATCATGTGCGCGCCGGCCGCCGAGTCGGCGAGCAGCGGGTAGCGGCGTGGCTCGAAAAGCTGGTAGTGCCACCACTCGTTGCGGTAGTTGTCCCAGCCCGCCGCCGTCATCAGTCCGAGCAGGAGGAAGCGGTTGCGTTGCGCGGCCTCGGAAACCCGCATCGAAGCGTGATAGGCGAGCGGCGTGAAGGCGTCGATGGCGGTGCCCATATCGAGCTCGCGCCCGTCGCCGTCGACGAGCGTCACGTCGAGCGCCACGCCGCGCGAGTGCGGGGAGCCGCGGCGCGGGTCGGAAAGAAAGCGCGGGTCGGGGCTGTGCGCCCACAATGCCCACTGCGCTTCGGCGGGCCGGTATGCGTCGTGGATCTTGAGCCTCAGGCCGAGCGCG
Source organism: Alphaproteobacteria bacterium (assembly GCA_036447835.1). Lineage (GTDB taxonomy): Bacteria > Pseudomonadota > Alphaproteobacteria > JAAXGF01 > JAAXGF01 > JAZFVR01. The sequence continues at coordinate 1,678 of JAZFVR010000240.1, forward strand.
GCGGCTAGGTCCACCGCCCGGCCGAGCGCGTCGGCGGCGTGCGGGTGAAGATAGCACGCGGCGCGGCGGTAGATCGGCGCACCGGTGAAGTTGCCGTCGCCGGCGTATATCAGGTCGATATCGACGTCGAACGCGGGCCGGGTGATTTCGAGCAGAACCATCACCATCTCCAACCGTGTTATGCTCGCGGGATGCGCGCGAACTCTATCATCGAACCCCGCGCCGCAGCAGCCGACAATGACGCTGTTCAATCGATGAACATCCTCGCCCTCGATACCGCGACCGCCGCCTGTTCCGTGGCGCTGTGGGGCGCCGGCGCGCTCCGCGCCCGCCGCTTCGCGGCGATGACGCGCGGCCACGCCGAGGCGCTTTTGCCGATGATCGAGGAGACGATGGCCGAAGCCGGCTTTGCCTACGCCGACCTCGACGCCGTGGCGGTTACGGTGGGCCCGGGCACCTTTACCGGCCTGCGCGTCGGTCTCGCCGCCGCGCGCGGGCTCGCGCTCGCCGCCGGCGTGCCAGTGCTGGGCGTCACCACGCTCGAGACGCTCGCCCACGGGCTCGCGCCCGAGGCCAGCGCCGGGCGGGTCGTGGTGGCGGCGCTCGACGCCCGCCGCGGCGAGGTCTACGTGCAGCAGTTCGACGCCGCACGCGCGCCGCTCGGGTCGCCGCAGGTCGCCGCGCCGGCGGCGGTGGCGGCGGCGTTGCCGCCGGGGCCGGCCGTTCTCGTCGGCGACGGTGCCGGTCTCGTCGCCGCGGCGCTCGGCGTGGCGCGCGACGACGTGACGGTCGCCGAAGCGCCGCGGCTGCCCGACGCGGCCATGGCGGTCGAGATCGCAGCGCGCCGTTTCGCGGCGGCCGGCGCCGTGCCGCCCGAGCGGCCGCCGGCTCCCCTCTACATCCGCCCGCCCGGCGCGAAGGTACCGGCGCGCGGCAGCGTGCGCTGATGGCCGCGAGCCTGGCCTCCTTGCCGGTGCCGGTAGTATGCGAGGCGCGCGCCGTCGACATCGACGCGGTGGCCGAGCTGTGCACGGCGTGTTTCGAAGAAGGCTGGGGGCACGGCTCGCTCTCGCGGGTTCTCGGTTCGCCCGGGGCGTTCGGCCTCCTCGAGCGCAGCGACGAGGCGGCGGTCGGATTCGTCCTGTGTCGCGTGGCGCTCGACGAAAGCGAGCTGCTGTCGCTCGGGGTGGCGCCGGCCCATCGCCGCCGCGGCGTCGGCCGCCGGCTCCTCGACGCCGCCAGCGCCTGCGCCGCGCAGGCGGGAGCGCGCGTGATGTTCCTCGAGGTGGCGGAAGACAACCTGTCGGCGCGGCGTCTGTACGGGACCGCCGGGTTCGTTCGCGTGGGCCGGCGGCCGGGCTATTACGGGCGCGCCGACGGCGCTCGCGTCGCGGCGCTCGTCCTCAGGCGCACGCTCGCGCCTCACGACTTCTGCAAGCGCAACAGATAGACGCTGCCGCCGGTGCGCTCGGGCGCCAGCGCGAGGACCGTGTGGCCGTGTTCCTCGACGGCGCGGGGAACATTTTCCAGCGGCTCGCCGGCGTTGAGGCGAATCTCGGCGGTCTGTCCGCTTGACATCCGCTCGATCAGTAATTTAGTTTTTACGAATGTCATCGGGCAGACATCAGAGGTGATGTCGAGAAAAAAATCTACGCTTTGTGTGGTCTTTTTGCCCATCGTTACCTCGTTCCGTATATAGTGTTATTGATGTTTGTGCGCCAATCAACAATTTGACGACGTATCTACTGTCATGGAGGACAGCAATTTATGCCGGAACACGCCAGCCAGACCGATCTCCTTGCGCTGACGACAGACATCGTCGCCGCCCATGTGAGCAACAACACGGTCGCTGCCGGGGAGATCCCAGCCCTGATCCAGCAGGTGTTCTCGACGCTTGCTACGGTGACGCCGGGCGCTGCCGCGGCTGAACGTCCGCAGCCCGCGGTGTCGATACGAAGGTCCGTGACACCCGACCATATCGTCTGTCTCGAGGACGGCAAGAAGCTCAAGATGCTCAAGCGCCACCTCAGGACGAGCTATGACATGACGCCGGAGGAGTACCGCGAGCGTTGGGGTTTGCCGTCGGATTACCCGATGGTGGCGCCGAACTACGCGGCGCAGCGTAGCGCTCTGGCGAAGAAGATCGGTCTCGGCACCAAACCGCGCAAGCGCCGGCGCAAGTCGTAGGTTGGCGCCGCCGGCGCCGCCGGCGCCCCGGCGTAGCCACCAGCGTCGGATTCCCGGCAGGGGTGATACACGACATGACGTCGCGTATTGAACAGGCGTGCATCGACAAGGGTCTCAAGATGACCGGGCAAAGACGCCTGGTTGCTCGCGTGCTCTCGGAGTCCGAGGACCACCCCGACGTCGAAGCGGTCTATCGCCGCGCCGCGGACATCGATCCCCACATCAGCCTCGCCACGGTATACCGCACCGTACGCCTGCTCGAGGAGGCGAAAATCCTCGAGCGCCACGACTTTCGCGACGGACGCGCGCGTTACGAAAAGGTGCCCGAAACGCATCACGACCACCTTATCGACATCGACAGCGGGGAGGTCGTGGAATTCCGTAGCGAGGAGATCGAGACCCTGCAGCGCGACATAGCAAAGGAACTGGGCTACCACCTGGTCGATCATCGTCTCGAACTCTACGGGGTGCGTATCGGAAACGACGCCAAGGCCGGCAAGAAGTGAACCGCGCGTAAATCCCTTGACCTCCCGTCACAGGATTGTCGACGGGGGCCGCATAAGATCGTAGCCGTGAAGGTTGAGATCAGAGCAGTCGAGGACATTGCCGAAGGCTTGCGCGCAGGCAGCCTCGAGGTGCGCCTCGCCCAAACGGCGGCCGACGTCGATGCGGTGCAGGCGTTGCGCTACCGCGTGTTCTACGAGGAGATGGACGCGGTGCCCGACGAGAGCATGTCGGTGCGGCACCGCGATGCCGACCATTTCGACGAGATCTGTGACCACCTCCTGGTGATCGACCACGAGCGCGGCCCCGGCGCCGAAGGAGTCGTCGGCACCTACCGTCTGCTGCGCCGCTCGGTCGCCGACGCCCACGGCGGCTTCTACTCGGCCGGCGAGTACGACATCGCCAAGCTCGTCGCGGTCGAAGGCGAGATCCTCGAGCTCGGACGCTCGTGCGTCGACGCGCGCTATCGCAATCGCGCGACCATACAGTTGCTGTTGCGCGGCATCGTCGCCTACGTGCAACGCCACGACATCGTTGTCATGTTCGGCTGCGCGAGCCTGCCCGGGGTCGAGCCGCGCGACGTGGCGCTCGAGCTATCGTGTCTCTACCACAATCACCTGGCGCCGCCCGAGCTGCGCCCGCGCGCGCTTCCGGGGCGCTATGTCAGCATGGACCTGGTGCCCAGGGATGCGCTCGATCGCCGCGCCGCGTTCGCGGCGTTGCCGCCGCTGATCAAGGGCTATTTGCGAGCGGGATGTTTCGTCGGCGACGGCGCCGTGATCGACTCCCAGTTCCATACCATCGATGTCTGCATCGTGCTCCTGGTCGACCAGGTCACCGAGAAGTTCCGGCATCGATACGAGGTCGGCACCGGCGAGCCGGGTCACGACGGCGGGTGAACCGGTTGGCGCGCGCGACGCGGGCGCTTGCCAGGCTCGTCGTCTATCTCGCCTGGACGTTGATGGCGATTCCGCCGCAGCTGTTGGCGCTCGCTTTCCGCTCACGGCTCGCCGAGCGCATTCCGCTGGCCTACCACCGCGTGGCCTGCCCCATCATCGGCCTGCGCGTCGAGTGCCGTGGCGCGATGTCATCGGAGCGGCCGACGCTGTTCGTATGCAACCACACGTCGTATCTCGACATCATCGCGCTGGGCAGTCTCATACCGGGCTCCTTCGTCGCCAAGCAGGAGGTGGCGGGATGGCCGCTGTTCGGCGCGCTGGCGAAGCTCCAGCGCAGCGTGTTCGTCGAGCGCCGCCGCAGGCGCACCGCCGAGCACCGCGACGAGATCGCCGGGCGTCTCGCCGTGGGCGACAACCTGATCCTGTTTCCCGAAGGCACCAGCAGCGACGGCAACCGGGTGCTGCCGTTCAGGAGCGGGCTTTTCGCCGCCGCCGAGCGGCGGCTCGACGGCGCGCCGGTCACCGTGCAGCCGGTGTCGATCGCCTACCGCGGCCTCGGCGGGATGCCCATGCCGCGCGCCTTGCGCCCCTTCTTCGCCTGGTACGGCGACATGGAGCTGGCGAGCCACCTGTGGGCGATGCTCGGGCGCGGCCCGGCGACCGTGGTGATCGAGTTCCACCCCCCGGTTACGATCGACCGCTTCGCGGCGCGCAAGGCGCTGGCGGCGCACTGCCAGGCGGTCGTCGCCCACGGCGTGTCGGCGGCCCTCCACCGCGCGCCGCCGCCCGTCGGGCGGTCCGCTTGACTCTCCAAGGGGCGGTGCTACAGTCGATCGATGGGCGCAGAGCTTGCCAATTTCCCCTGAGTGCCGGGCTCGACCAACCGCTGCCGCCGGTAGCGTGACATTGGCCAAGAAGCTTTTCATCAAGTCTTACGGCTGCCAGATGAACGTCTACGACTCCGCCCGCATGGCGGAGGTTCTGGCGCCCTTGGGCTACGCTCCGGTGGGGCGGCCGGAGGACGCCGACATGGTCATCCTCAACACCTGCCACATCCGCGAGAAGGCGGCCGAGAAGGTGTACTCCGAACTCGGCCGCCTGCGCCCGCTCCGGGACCGCCGCGCCGCCGCCGGGGGGCGCCTGCTCATCGCGGTGGGCGGCTGCGTCGCCCAGGCCGAGGGCGAGGAGATCCTGCGGCGCGCGCCCTACGTCGACATCGTGTTCGGGCCGCAGACCTACCACCGGCTGCCCGAGATGGTGGCGCGGGCGATGCGCGAGGCCGTCGTCGACACCGAGTTCCCGGCCGAGCCCAAGTTCGATTCCCTGCCCGAGGAGCGCGCGCCCCAGGGGGTATCGGCCTTTCTCTCGGTCCAGGAAGGATGCGACAGGTTCTGTACCTTCTGCGTCGTTCCCTATACCCGCGGCGCCGAGTATTCGCGCCCCGTCGCCCGCGTGGTCGCCGAGGCCGGGCGCCTGGTGGCGGCGGGGGCGCGCGAGATCACGCTCCTGGGCCAGAACGTCAACGCCTATCACGGCGCGGGCGCCGCCGACGGGGTAGCGGGGCTCGGCGGCCTGATCCGCCGGCTCGCCAGGATCAACGGACTGGCGCGCGTCCGCTACACCACCTCGCATCCGCGCGACATGGACGCCGGGCTCATCGCGGCGCACGCCGAGGTTCCAGCGCTGATGCCGTTCCTGCACCTGCCGGTGCAGTCGGGCTCCGACCGGGTGCTGGCGGCGATGAACCGCGGCCACGACGCCGGTGACTACCGCCGTCTCGTCGCGCGCCTGCGCGCGGCGCGTCCCGACCTGGCGCTCGGCAGCGATTTCATCGTCGGTTTTCCGGGCGAGAGCGACGAGGACTTCGCCGCCACACTGGCGCTCGTCGAGGATATCGGCTTCGCCCAGGCATATGCGTTCAAGTACAGCCCGCGGCCGGGGACGCCGGCGGCGGCGCTTCCCCGGCAGGTCCCGGCGGCGGTCAAGGCCGAGCGGCTCGAGGCGCTCCAGGCGCTGCTCAAGGCCCAGCAGGAGGCGTTCAACCGGGCCGCGGTGGGCCGCGTCCTGCCGGTGCTATTCGAGCGCGCCGGGCGCCACCGGGGTCAGCTTGTCGGGCGCAGCCCTTACATGCAATCGGTCCACGCCGAGGCTCCCGCCGCGATGCTCGGCGAGGTCGTCGATGTGTGCATCACCGATTGCCACAGCAACAGCCTCGCCGGCGTCGTCGCCGGAACCGGGGCTACGGCGCCGCCGCCCGCCGCGAGGGCCACGGCGTGAGCCGCAAATCCCGCTCCTCGAGCGCCGTCTCCGACGTCGCCCCGGTCTTCGTCACGTTCGACGACAACGTGTTGCTGCCGGCGTTGTTCGGCGAGCACGACCGGCACCTGGCGCGTATCGAGCAGCAGCTCGGCGTGGCGCTCGCGTCACGCGGCAACCAGATCGCCATCTCGGGCTCGCCGTGGTCGACCCAGGCGGCCGAGCTCGTGCTCGGCAGCCTCTATGAGCGGCTCAAGCAGGGCCTCGAGATCGACGGCGCCGAGGTCGATGCGGCGTTGCGGCTCGCGCTCCAGGGCGGCGAGGACATCGAGGCGGTGTTCCGCGAGCTCGGCGAGGACCTGGTCATCCCGACCCAGAAGCGCCGTGTCGAGCCGCGCTCGCTGATGCAGGCGGCGTATGTGCGGGCGCTGCGCGAGTACGATCTGGTGTTCGCCCTCGGCCCCGCCGGCACGGGCAAGACCTATCTCGCCGTCGCCATGGCGGTGTCGGTGTTCGTCGCCGGCCGCGTCGACCGCATCATCCTGTCGCGCCCGGCGGTCGAGGCCGGCGAAAAGCTCGGTTTCCTGCCCGGCGACGTGCGCGAGAAGGTCGATCCCTACCTCAGGCCCCTCTACGACGCGCTCTACGACATGATGCCCGGCGACCAGGTGCGGCGCCGGCTCGAAAGCGGCGACATCGAGGTAGCCCCCCTCGCCTTCATGCGTGGGCGCTCGCTGCCCAATGCCTACATCATCCTCGACGAGGCGCAGAATACCTCGGCCGTGCAGATGAAGATGTTCTTAACCAGGCTCGGCGAGAATTCGCGCATGGTTGTGACCGGCGATCTGTCGCAGATCGACCTTCCCCAGGGCACGCGCTCGGGCCTGCGCGACGCCATCGACACTCTCGACGGCGTCGAGGGGGTGACGGCGGTGAGCTTCAGCGACGTCGACGTGGTGCGTCACGGCCTGGTGACGCGCATCGTGCGCGCTTACGACGCCAAGGGGCGCAAGACGCCGCCCAAGGCGCCGGCGAGCGAGGAGCCCGAGCGGTGACCGACGACGACCCTTCGCCGGGACCGATACCCGGCCGGGGCGCGACGGCGGCCCCTCGCATCAGCGTCGTCACCGTCTGCGAGCGCTGGCGAAACGAGCTTGCCGCCGCGCCGGCGCTGTGCCGCGAGGCCGCCATCGCCACCGTCGAGGCCGCCGGGTTCGCCCCGCTCGCTGCGAGAATCGAGATTGGCGTGCGATTGAGCGACGACGCCGAGGTCAGGCGGCTCAACCGGCGATTCCGCGACCGCGACGCGCCCACCAACGTGCTCTCGTTCCCGGTGCTCGACTGCGTTCCGGGAACCCTGCCCGCGACGCCTGCGGCCGGGGCTCCGCTGCCGCTTGGCGACGTGGTGCTCGGCTACGAGACCGTGCACGCCGAGGCCGAGGCCCGAGGCACGCCGCTCGCCAACCACCTCCGCCACCTGGTCGTTCACGGCGTGCTCCATCTCGCCGGTTACGACCACGGGGACGCCGCGACCGCCGCCGCGATGGAAGATATGGAGACCACCATACTGGCCGGGCTCGATGTGCCCGACCCCTACACGTCAGGCGCGGCGCCGCCGCGCCGCGACGAGACACAACAGCACGAGCGACCATGAACGAAAACGTTCCCTCTACATCGCCCCGCAACGACGGGGCCGACACACACCAATCGCTCTTCGACGTCGTACGCACCTGGCTGCGCGGTCTCGGACGCCGGCTCAACGGCACGTCCGGCCTGCGCGAGACCGTCGAGGAGCTGGTGAAAGAATACTCCGACGAGGACCTGCCGTTCGACGCCGAGGAGCGTGCGATGCTCCGCAACCTGCTCAAGTTCGGCGAGCTGCGCGTCGACGACGTGATGGTGCCGCGCGCCGACATCGTCGCCGTCGAGCAGTCGACGGCGCTCGCCGACGTGGTGCAGGTGATGGGCGAGGCGAGCCGTTCGCGCCTGCCGGTGTACCGCGACACCCTCGACGACATCGTCGGCATGGTACACGTGCGCGATCTGCTGCGCTTCTGGGGCGCCGACAAGCCCTTCGAGCTCAACGAGATGACCCGCCGGCTGCTGTTTGTGCCGCCGTCGATGCGGGTGCGCGATTTGTTGTTGCAGATGCGCGTCACCCGCGTTCACATGGCGGTGGTGGTCGACGAGTACGGCGGCACCGACGGGCTGGTGACGATCGAGGATCTCGTCGAGGAGATCGTCGGCGAGATTCGCGACGAGCACGACGTCGACGAGCTGCCCATGCTGGTCGACAAGCCCAACGGTGTGATCGAGGCCGACGCCCGCGTGCCGGTCGACGACCTCGAGGCGCGGGTCGGGATCGATCTCCTGCCCGACGACCAGGAGGAGCGCGTCGATACCCTCGGCGGCCTGGTGTTCTCGCTCGTCGGCCGGGTGCCGTCGCGGGGCGAGCTCATCAACCATCCGGCCGGCCTGCAGTTCGAGGTCGTCGACGCCGACCCGCGACGCATTCGACGCCTGCGCATTCACCACGCGCCGCCCGCCCCCGCATCCGGATGAACCGCAGCGACGCGGCGCCGCGATGACGCGCCTCAAGGCGTGGCTCGTCGGGCGCAGCGGCTGGCGGCGGATATTGGCGGCGGCGCTGCTGGGCGCGGTGGCGACCGCCGCGCTGCCGCCGCTGCATCTGTTGCCGCTCTTCGTCGTCGCCTTCGTCGGACTGGTGTGGCTGATCGACGCGAGCCGTTCGTGGCGCGCCGCCTTCGCCGTCGGCTGGTGGTTCGGATTCGGCCATTTCGTCAGCGGCATATATTGGTTCGCTCACGCGCTGCTGACCGAGCCCGAGCGTTTCGCCTGGCTCGTCGCACCGGCGGTGCTCGGCGTCTCGGCCGCCCTCGCCGTGTTCCCCGCCCTCGCCGTTGTCGCGGCGCGACTGTGTCCGCCGGGGGGCGCGCGGGCGCTCGGCCTCGCGCTCGCCTGGGTCGCCGCCGAGTGGCTGCGCGCCCACGCGTTCACCGGGTTTCCGTGGAACCTCACCGGTTACGGCTGGACCGTGTCGGACGCGATGATCCAGCTTGCGGCGCTCGCCGGCATCTACGGCCTCAGCTTCGTCACGGTGCTGGCGGCGGCGCTGGCGGCGACGCTCGCCGGCCGCCCCGCGGGCGTCAAGGGCTGGGCGCCGACGGCGCTGGCGGCGGCGCTGCTCGCGACGGTGTGGCTCGGCGGCGCGCTGCGCCTCGCCGGGGCCGGCGACGCCACGGTCGACGGCGTGCGCCTCAGGCTGGTGCAGCCCAACGTGGCCCAGTCCCACAAGTGGCGCGCCGATCTGCGCGAGGCCCTGTTCGCGCGTCACGTGGAGATGACCGTGAACGCGGCCAGCGAAGGCGTCACCCACGTGATCTGGCCCGAGACCGCGATTCCCTATTTCATCGCCAAGGACCCGGCGCGGCGCCAGGTCATCGCCGCCGTGACGCCGCGCCGCGGCGCGCTGATCAGCGGCGCCCTGCGCACGACGCCCGAGGCGACCTCGCCGCCGACGCTGTGGAACAGCGTGCACGCATTCGACGCCGACGGCGAGGTCGTCGCCACCTACGACAAGTTTCACCTGGTGCCGTTCGGCGAGTACGTCCCCTTCCGCCGGTTGCTGCCGCTCGACAAGATCACCTACGGCACGATCGACTTCTCCGCCGGGCCGGGGCCGCGGACGATCGCGATTCCCGGCCTGCCGCCCGTGAGCCCGTTGATCTGCTACGAGATCATCTTTCCTCACCAGGTGGTCGACCGCAGCGAGCGCCCCAAGTGGCTCCTCAATGTCACCAACGACGCCTGGTTCGGCGTAAGCAGCGGTCCCTACCAGCACTTCGCCAGCGCCCGCGTGCGCGCGGTGGAACAGGGCCTGCCCGTGGTGCGGGCGGCGAACACCGGCATCTCGGGCGTCGTCGACGCCTACGGTCGGGTGCGCGCGCGGCTCGGTCTCGGCCGCCGGGGCGTCGTCGATGCGGCGCTGCCCGCAGCGCTCGACGACCTCACGCCCTACGCCCGCTGGGGCGATCTCACGCTCCTTGCGTTGATCGTCGTTGCTGGGCTATGTCTCGTTTGGCGGACCTTTCGGTACCACCGAGTACGCATGATGAACGTTTGACGGCACGCAATCGTATGTGTAGGTTTCGCCCGGATAACCAACGAACAGGCGGTCTTCGATCGCCGGAGTATTCGGCTGCAAATAGATCTATCGACGCGAGAGACGGCGCAGCCGTAATCGAACAGGGAGGCGGCTCGTAATGGCATCGGTACCCAATCCGATTGATATACACGTGGGGAGTCGCGTTCGCTTGCGGCGCACCCTGCTCGGCATGAGCCAGGAGAAGCTCGGTGAGGCGCTGGGCCTCACTTTCCAGCAGGTGCAGAAGTACGAGCGCGGCGTCAACCGGATAGGCTCGAGCCGGCTCTACCATCTCAGCCAGATTCTCGACGTGCCGGTGTCGTTCTTCTTCGACGACATGCCGCCGCTCGAGACCGGGGGCGCGCCCGGTTTTCGCGAGGGCAAGGCCGAACCCTTCGAAAAAGACCCGTTGGTCAAGCGCGAAACGCTCGAGCTCGTGCGCGCGTACTACCGCATCACCGATCCGTCGGCACGCAAGCGCGTGTTCGAGCTCACCAAGGCCGTCGCCAACCTCTCCGACAGGCTCACCGAAGGCTAACCCGTATCGCGCGGTTTCGTTGCTCTCGGGCGTGCGGCGCGCGCCGGGAAAGCGCTTGACCGACGCCCCATTCCTTGTCACAAAGGCCGCACGTGCTCGGCCGCCACGGCAAGCCGCAGGCTGCCGTCGCATCCGTTTTCCAGCCACAGTCCGTCGAATCCGGGGAGCCGCTGTGCCAGGGCGCGAATATCTTTTCACCAGTGAATCGGTCTCCGAAGGTCACCCCGACAAGGTCTGTGACCGCATCTCCGACGCCATCGTCGACGCCTATCTCGGCGCCGACCCGGCGTCGCGCGTGGCGATCGAGACGCTGGTGACGACCAACCGCATCGTGCTCGCCGGAGAGGTGCGCGGGCCGAGCTCGATCACCCACGACCAACTCGAGGAAATCGCGCGCGCCTGCGTGCGCGAGATCGGCTACGAGCAGGAGGGCTTCCACTGGCGGCACGCCGTTGTCGATATCTTCGTTCACGCCCAGTCGCCCGACATCGCCGTCGGCGTCGACGCCGCGGGCAACAAGGACGAGGGCGCCGGCGACCAGGGCATCATGTTCGGTTACGCCTGCCGCGAGACCGACGAGTTCATGCCGGCGCCGATCCATTTCGCGCACAGCATCCTGCGCTCGCTTGCCGAGGCGCGCCACTCGGGGGCCGAGCCGGGCCTCGGGCCCGACGCGAAGAGCCAGGTCACGCTCGCCTACTCGGACGGCGTGCCGACGCGCTCGACCTCGGTGGTGGTGTCGACCCAGCATGGCCCCGATCTCGACCAGCACGACGTGCGCGAGATCGTGCGACCGCACGTGGCCAACGTGCTGCCCGAGGGCTGGATGTGCGACGAGCCCGAGTTCTACGTCAACCCGACGGGACGTTTCGTCGTCGGCGGTCCCGACGGCGACGCCGGGCTCACCGGGCGCAAGATCATCGTCGACACTTACGGCGGCGCCGCCCCCCACGGCGGCGGCGCGTTTTCGGGCAAGGACCCGACCAAGGTCGACCGTTCGGCGGCCTATGCCGCCCGCTATCTCGCCAAGAACGTCGTGGCCGCGGATCTCGCCGACCGCTGCACCATCCAGCTCGCCTACGCGATCGGCGTGCCCGAGCCGCTCGCCGTCTACATCAACACCCACGGCACCGGCCGCATCGACGAGGATCGCCTGGCCGAGACCCTGCGCGAATGCGTCAACCTGTCACCCCGCGGCATCCGCGAGCATCTCGAATTGAGCCGTCCGATCTACGCGCGCACCGCGGCGTACGGCCATTTCGGCCGGGCACCCGAGCCCGACGGCGGCTTCTCGTGGGAACGGCTCGATCTGGTCGACGACCTGAGGAGCTTGGCCGGGTAATGGTCATGGACAGGCTCCTGATACCAAGTCTCGTTGATAATGACCCATAGAGATCGCGCGGGCGATCCGCCGGGTAGGAGGGAAGCCGCGGGCGATGCGGGGCA
>JAZFVR010000241.1:0-3960 GCA_036447835.1 Alphaproteobacteria bacterium
AGGATCAGGACGTGGTCTACCGGACGTCCGCGCCGATCTCGCCCACCGGCGGGGTCGTCGGCTTGCGCGGCAGCCTGGCGCCCGACGGCGCCATCGTCAAGGTCGCGCACATGTCGGAGGAGAGGCAGCGCTTTCGCGGCCCTGCGCGCTGCTTCGACTGCGAGGAGGACGCCTTCGAGGCGGTGATGAACCGCCGGATCGACGAGGGCGCCTGCATCGTCATCCGCTACGAGGGGCCGAAGGGCGGCCCCGGCATGCGCGAGATGCTGTCGACCACCGCGGCGATCACCGGGATCGGCCTCGGGAACGTGGCGCTCATCACCGACGGCCGCTTCTCGGGCGGAACGCGCGGCCTCTGCGTCGGCCACATCGGGCCCGAGGCGGCCGACGGCGGGCCCATCGGGCTGTTGCAGGACGGCGATACCGTCGTCATCGACGCCGTTGCGGGCGCCATCGACGTCGATCTCTCCGAAAGCGAGCTCGCCGAGCGCCGTGCGGCGTGGCAACCGCGCGCCAACGATTTCGGCTCGGGCGCCCTGTGGCGCTACGCCCAGACCGTCGGCCCGGCGGTCAAGGGCGCGGTCACCCACCCCGGTGCGGCGGCCGAAACCCACGTCTACGCCGACATCTGAGGCGGTTGGGAAGGCCCGGGCATGGCGCGCATCGCGGTCGGCGGCTTCCAGCACGAGACCAACACCTTCGCGCCGAGCAAGGCCGACTACGCGGCGTTCGCGCAGGCCGACGGCTGGCCGGGGCTGGTGCGCGGCTGGCCGCTGATCGACGCGGTCGCCGGCATCAACCTGCCGATCGCCGGCTTTATCGAGACCGCACGCGGGCACGGCCACAGCTTGGCGCCGCTCCTGTGGTGCTCGGCGTCGCCCTCGGCCGAGGTCACCTCGGACGCGTTCGAGCGCATCACCGCGATGCTGTGCGAAGGCATCACCGCCATGCGGCCGATCGACGCGGTCTACCTCGACCTCCACGGCGCCATGGTGACCGAGCAGTTCGAGGACGGCGAGGGCGAGATCCTGCGCCGGGTGCGCGCCGTGGTCGGCGACAGGGTGCCGGTGGTCGCCAGCCTCGATCTGCACGCCAACGTGACCGAGGCCATGGTGTCGCGCGCCTCGGGGCTCGTCGCCTACCGCACCTACCCCCACGTCGACATGGCCGAGACCGGCGCCCGCGCGGCGCGCCTCGTCTTCGAAATGCTGTGGCGCGGTCGCTCGCCGGCGCGGGCGCTGGTCCGGCTGCCGTTCCTGATTCCGATCACCGCCCAGTGCACCATGTTCGACCCGGCGAAGTCGATCTATGCGCGCCTCGCCGAGATCGAGCGCATCCCGGTGGCGACGCTGTCGTTCACCACCGGGTTCCCGCCCGCCGATATCTTCGAATGCGGCCCGGCGGTCACGGCCTACGCGTGGGACGAGGCGGCGGCGGAAAACGCGGTGGCCGAGCTCTATGAGGAGATCGCGGCGCGCGAGGGCGAGTTCAAGCTTGAAATCTACGATGCCGATACGGCGGTCAAGCGCGCGCTCAAGAATAACTCCGACCGTCCCGTGGTGCTCGCCGACACCCAGGACAACCCGGGCGGCGGCGCCAACGCCGACACCGTCTGGCTGCTCGATTCGCTGGTGCGCCACCGCGCCCAGGGCGCCGTCGTCGCCATGATCTGCGATCCCGACACCGCGGCCCAGGCGCATGAGGCGGGCGAGGGCGCGACGATCGACGCGCGTCTCGGCGCCAAATCCGGGCTCGAGGGGCACACCCCCTATGCCGCCCGTTTCGCCGTCGAGAAGATCACCGACGGGGCGTTCACAGCGACGGGTCCGATGTGGCGCGGGGCGCGTATGCGCCTCGGGCCGATGGCGCTGTTGCGCGTCGTCGACGCGCCCGGCGTGCGCGTCATCGTCTCGAGCCGCAAGATGCAGGCTGGCGACCAGGCGATGTTCCGGCACGTCGGGCTCGAGCCTGCCGAGCAGCGCGTGCTCGTGCTCAAGAGCTCGGTCCACTTCCGCGCCGACTTCCAATCCATCGCCGCCGAGGTGCTGGTGGTCGCCGCGCCGGGGCCGAACTCGGCCGATCCCGCCAAGCTCGACTACCGGCGCCTGCGCGAAGGCGTGCGCCTCACCCCGCTCGGCGAGCCGTTCCGGCGCTAATCGAGCTCCTTTTCGGCCGTCGCCTCGGCCATGATGTCCTTGGGATCGAGTATCGCGCCGCCCTTGACCACGCGGTGAATGGCCTGCGTGTTGCGGATGTCGTCGAGCGGGTCGGCGTCGAGCACGACGAGATCGGCGAGCTTGCCCGCCTCTATGGTGCCGAGCAGGGCGGCGCGGCCCATGGCATGCGCCCCGCCCCGCGTCGCGGCCACGATCACCTGCATCGGCGTGAGCCCGGCCTTGGCCATCGCCGCGAGTTCGCGGTGCAGCGCCGGCCCGTGCAGGCTGCCGATGTTGCCGGCGTCGCTGCCGGCGGCGATGGTGACGCCGGCCGCCGCGAGCATGCGCAGGTTGGCGAAGGCGACAGCGTTGTCGGGAGGCGCGCTCCCGGGCCTCACCCACGCGGGCAGCCTGGCGGCGGGCACCGTGGCGGCGTCGGCGAAGCTGGCGATCGCCTCTGGTTCGCCGAGGCGGCGTTCGATGTCGCTCAATTCGGCCGCCCCGCTCAGCACATTATGGTAGCGGTCGCCGACGGCGAGGGTGGTGACGTAGACGACCCCGCGATTCTTGAGCATGGCGATGAACGGGTGATCGAGGCTGCGGTCGGTGACGCTGTGCGCGAGCACGTCGACGCCGGCGCGCACCGCGGCCCGCGCCACCTCGCGCCGCGTCGCATGGGCGAAAACGCGCACGCCCGCGGCGTGGCTTTCGTCGATCGCCGTGCGTATCCACTTGAACTCGTTCTCGAGGTCGATGATGCGCACCAGCCACAGCTTGACGAGGTCGGGCTTGTGCGCAAGCTGGCGCCGCACCTGCGCCCGCGCCTCCTCGCGCCTGCGCACCCTGATGATCGGTGGATCGTCGCTTTGCAACGCGTCGGGGGCCCAGGTGGCGAGCAGCGGCCCGGCCACGGCGACGCGCGGCGCGAGGCGCATCTTCTTGGCGCGTTTGCGCAGCTCGAAGTTCGAGAACGGCCCGCCGACGTCGATCACCGAGGTCACGCCGCTGGCGAGATAGCGCGCGAGGGTCGCCGGCAGGCGGCGGCGGATCGCGGCGCTCTCGTCGCCGTAGGCGCGCCGGTCGCGCAAATCGACGACATCGGGGCGGGTGTAGAGGCCGCCCGACTGGAAGAAGTGCACATGCGCGTCGATCAGCCCGGGGATGATCCATTTGCCGTCGAGCTCGATGACCTCGGCGTCTTCGGGTATCTTGAGCGCATCGAGCTGTCCCGCGCTGACGATGCGCCCGCGTTTGATGACGATCGTCGCGTTCTCGACCGGCTCGGCGCCGGTGCCGTCGATCAGCGTCGCGCCGACCAGGGCGGTGACGCCCGATGCTTTCTGCGCCTGCGCGGAAGTCGCGATCAGCAGCGCGGCGAGTGCCGCGACGAGGAACCGTGGCGTCGCTCTCACCAGGGCGTCACTCGCGGTCGTAGCGCGGCAGGTGCTCGTCGAGATGCAGCCACGAGATGCGCGCGTCGTGCCAGTTGTGGCCTTCGGGCGCGATGTCCTGTGGATTATCGAGGCTGCCCACGGTGACGCTCATGAGGTTGCGCCGCTCCTTGTACTGGAAGGTGAGCGGGCTGCCGCAGCGTGCGCAGAAGCCGCGATCGGCAATATCCGACGAGACGTAGACCTTTGGCGCGCCCTTGGTCCACGCGAGGCGGTCGCTGGGGAAGGAGACCCAGGTCTCGAACGCGACGCCGCCGTGGCGGCGGCACATCTCGCAGTGGCAATGGTCGGCGTGGTCGGGCGCGCCTTGCGCCCGGTAGCGAACCGCGCCGCACAGGCAGCCGCCTTCGTAG
>JAZFVR010000242.1:0-2060 GCA_036447835.1 Alphaproteobacteria bacterium
TAATAATTTGATTTATAATAGCGACACGGCGCATAAAGGCAAGGCAACCGTGCGCCCCCTACTGCCAGGGTCGTCCCGCCATGCCTACGGAACACGAACCGCTGCTGCTCACGCCCGGCCCGCTCACCACCTCGCGCGAGACGAAGGAGGCGATGCTGCGCGACTGGGGCTCGCGCGACGCCCAATTCATCGCCCTCAACGCCCGCGTGCGGGCGCGGCTGCTGGCCATCGCCGGCGCCGAGGGAAGCCACGTCTGCGTGCCCGTGCAGGGCAGCGGCACCTTCGCCATCGAGGCGACGGTGGGAACGCTGTTGCCCCGCGGCGGCAAGATGCTGGTGCTGGTGAACGGCGCCTACGGCCGCCGCATCGCCCGCATCTGCGAGATCATGGGGCGCGCCCATGCGAGCATCGAGACGCCCGAGGACGTGCCCAACGACGTCGCCGCGCTCGACGCCGCGCTGGCGGCGGACAGCGCCATCACCCACGTCGCCGCGATCCATTGCGAGACCACCTCGGGCATCCTCAACCCGATTCATGAGATCGCCGCGGTCACGGCGCGCCACGGGCGCAGCCTGATGATCGACGCCATGAGCGCCTTCGGCGCTATTGCGCTCGATGCGCGCGAGGTCCCCTTCGACGCCGTCGTCGCCTCGAGCAACAAGTGCTTCGAGGGCGTGCCCGGCGTGGGCTTCGCCGTGATCCGCGAGGAGGCGCTTGCGGCGGCGAAAGGCAACGCCCATTCGCTCAGCCTCGACCTCCACGACCAGTGGCGGGCGATGGAGGGCAACGGCCAGTGGCGCTTCACCCCGCCGACCCACGTGCTCGCCGCCTTCGACCGGGCGCTCGACGAGCACGCCGCCGAGGGCGGCGTCGCCGGGCGCGGCGCGCGCTACGCGCGCAACTGCCGGGTGCTGGTTGACGGCATGCGCGGCTTCGGCTTCGAGACGCTGCTGCCCGATTCGCTGCAGGCGCCGATCATCGTCACCTTCCGCACGCCGGCCGACCCCGGCTACGACTTCGCCGCCTTCTACGACGCCCTGCGCCGGCGCGGCTACGTCATCTACCCGGGCAAGCTGACCGTCGCCGACAGCTTCCGCATCGGCTGCATCGGCAGGGTCTTCGAGGATGACATCGAGGGCGTGCTGGCGACGATCGAGGAGACGCTCGCCGAGATGGGAGTGCGCAACTGCGCCCCGGCGCGCGCCGCCTGAAGCACATCGAATCGACGACACGCTCGAGATTTCACGGAGGATGAGATGATCGGGACTTCGGACTACGTCTACACGCGCGGCTACCGCGGCAAGGTCAAGGCGCTGATCCTCGACTGGAGCGGCACCACCGCCGACGCTTACGTGATCGCCCCCGCCAGGGTCTTCGTCGAGGTCTTCAACAAGCACGGCGTCGAGATATCCATGCCCGAGGCGCGCGGGCCGATGGGGCTGCGCAAGGACCTCCACATCAAGGTGCTCACCGAGACGCCCGAAATCCGCGAACGCTGGAAGGCGGTTCACGGCGAAGACCCCGATCAGGGCGCCGTCGACCGCATGTTCGCCGACTTCGTTCCCATGCAGCTCGCCTGCCTGAAGGAGTACACCGGCCTGCTCCCCGGCGTTGTCGAGACGACGCAGAAGCTGCAGAAGCAGGGAATCAAGATCGGCAGCACCACGGGCTTCGTGCGCAGCATGGTCGACGTCCTCGAAGCCGACGCCGAGAAGCAGGGCTACGTCCCCGACGCCTCGGTCGCCGGCGACGAGGTCGAGCACGGCGCCCGGCCCAAGCCGTTCATGGTCTACAAGAACCTCGACATGCTCGACGTCCATCCGATCCAGTCGGTGGTCAAGGTCGACGACACCGTCTCGGGCGTCGGCGAGGCGCTCGAGGCGGGGTGCTGGGGCGTCGGCATCGCGCGCTACTCGAACTACATGGACATCGACACGATCGCGCACGCCGAGAGCCTGTCCGAGGCCGAGATGCAGCGGCGCCTCGCGCACACCCGCGAGGTGCTGCGCAAGAGCGGCGCGCATTACGTCATCGACGACTTCAACGAGCTGCTCGGGGTC